>DAINRN010000156.1:0-7540 GCA_036741815.1 Acidobacteriota bacterium | reverse complement strand
AAGGCGGGGCAGCACGCGGTCCAGGCGCAGGTGCGCGCGGGCCTCGACCTGCTCGCGCAGGGACAGCTGGACGAGAGCCTCAAGGTACTGCGCGCGGTCCTGCGGGCCGACCCCGACAACGGCCGGGCCCAGGCGGCGGTGCAACAGGTGAGGAAGGCCTGGCTGCGCCGGCAGGCCGTGGCCGCCGTGGCGCCCGTGGATGTACTCGAGCCCCATCCCCCGCCGGTAGAGCCGGCGGCGCCGACGGCTCCGCCTCCTGCGCCGGCACCCCCGGCCCCGGCGGCCGCACCCCCGTCCCCGCCTCCGCCGGCTCCCGCCGCGGCCGCTCCGCCGCCTCGGCCATCGTCTCCTCCGGGGCGCACCGCGTCGTGGGATGACGTCGAGGCGTTGGCGAGAGGGAAGGCGCCGATCGCGAAGCGAGCCCCGGGGCCGGTCCCCGCGCAGGCCGCGTCGCCGCCTCAGGCCAGGGTGCCGGTCGCCGCGGCCCCGCCCTCTCCCGAGGCAGCGCGGCCCGCGCTTCCAAAAGGCGCGATACTGGCCGGCGTCGCGGTCCTGCTGGTGGTGGGCGCCATCGTCGTGTCGCGCCGCGCGCCGCAGAAGCCGCCCGCGCCGGTCGCGACGGCGCCGCCCGCGGCCGCCCCGGCTCCCACGCAGCCTGCGGCCCCCGCGACCGGGACGCAGCTCCCGGGGCCGCTGGACGCGGCCGATCCCGGCCTTCGTCAGTCGATCGAGGCGGTCCTGGCCTCGTACGGCCGCGCTCTCGAGACCGCCGACGCCGCCCTCCTCGCCCAGGCCAGGCCGGACCTCGGCGGCGAGGATCGCGCGCGGCTCATCGCCGCCTTCACGGGCGCCATCAACGCGGCCACGGACCTGCGGGTGCTGGACGTCCAGGCACGCGGCGACCTGGCCACGGTCTCGGTCCTCCGTACCGACGTCATCGTGGGCGGCACCGGCGGTCCCCGGGATCCGACAGAGGAGACCCTGCGCTTCTGGCGCCGGCGCGGCGAGTGGCTGCTGGTACGCTGACGGACCCCCGCCCGCCGCACGCCCGCATCGCGCCCCGCCTGTTCCGGCGCCTCGGTATCGAGAGCCTGCTCTTGCACCGGCTGCGCTCCAAGCGCATCTTCGACGTGCTGACGGGGGCCGTCTCCGCCATCGGCCTCCTCGTGGGCGGCATCGGGATCATGAACATCATGCTGGCCGCGGTGGCCGAGCGCACCCGCGAGGTCGGCATCCGCCGCGCCCACGGCGCCCGCCGCCGCGACATCGCCGCCCAGTTCCTGGCGGAGTCGTCGCTCCTGGCCGGCGCGGGCGGCGCAATGGGCGCCGGGCTCGGCATCGTGGGGTCCGTCGTGATCCAGCGCGTGGCCGGCTGGCCCACGGCGTTGTCCCTATCGATGCTGCTCCTGGCCCTGCTGTCCGCGATCGCGGTGGGGGTTGGCTTCGGCTTCTATCCCGCCTGGCGGGCGGCCCGGCTCGATCCCATCGACGCCCTGCGGCAGGAGTGAGGAGCCGACACCCGCACTCTTCAGTTCACGTCAACGACGACAGTGAAAGGAGGAGTCGGTAATGGACTTGCCGTATGCGCAATCGTGATCTCCGCGCGACCAACCGTAACTGCCTCGAATCGGAACAGCTGCCTGGGGCCCCCCGGATTTGGCGGCTCCGCGGGCGACGCCTCGCCCAGGAAGCGAACGGAACCCGAGGAGACCGTGGGAGTCCCGTATTGGCCGGGCCCGATGGTCTGCAACGTAACGTTGATCTTGTCGCCGGGCGCGACGGAAATGGTCGTTCCGCTGCTGGAGTTGTCCAGGCTGATTCCGTCGCTTGAAGTAGGGGAGGTACCGCAGGACAAGGCGAGCAGGGCTACGGCGATGATGGCCCCGGTCTTGGGTAACCGGCGCGGTCGGCGACTCAACGGAATGAGCAGCTGGGGCTCTGACACTCCTTCAGTATGCGACCAACACCACGCTGCTTGTTGCCCGTTGTGACGGTCTTGAAAGCGTCTTGGATGAGGTGACGACTTACGGATTTCGTATCCGTCCTGGGACGGATAAGTTGCCGCTCCCGGTGTAGGAGCGCCCGGCGATGATGCGATGACGCTGCGTCAGGCCTGCGGGTCGTGGAAGCGCTCGCAGAGATCCACGAGCGTCTTGACGCCGAAGCCGACCGCGCCCGCCTCGTAGTACTTCCAGTCCTTGTCGCGGAACATCGGGCCCGCGATGTCGAGGTGGGCCCAGGCCACCTTCTCGGGCACGAACTCGCGGAGGAAGAGGCCCGCGGTGATGGCCCCGGCCAGGCCTCCCGCGGCGATGTTGTTGATGTCTGCAAACGGCGTCTTCAGGGCCTCTTTGTACTCTTCCACCAGCGGCAGCTCCCACAGCGCCTCGCCGTGGCGCTCGCCGGAGCGGATCACGCGCCGGATGAGGTCCGCGTCGGTGCCCATGATCCCGGCCACGCTCGGGCCCAGGGCGCGCAGGCAGGCCCCGGTCAGGGTGGCGATGTCCACCACGTGGGTCGCGCCCTCCTCGCCCGCACGGAAGAGGCCGTCGGTGAGGACGAGCCGGCCCTCGGCGTCGGTGTTGTCCACCATGACGGACTTGCCGTTCTTGGCCGTGAAGATGTCGCCCGGGCGCTGCGCGTTGGCGTCGGGGAAGTTCTCGGCGCAGCAGAGGACGCCGACCACCCTCACGTCCGGCGCCAGCTTGCCCAGCGCCCGCATGGCGAAGAGGACGGCGGCCGCGCCGGCCATGTCGCCCTTCATCTCCCACATGTGGTCGCCGGGCTTGAGGCTGATCCCGCCCGTGTCGAACGTGATGCCCTTGCCCACCAGGGCGACGGTCTCGGGCGAGGCCTTGCGCGGGTTGTGGCGCAGGATGACCATGCGCGGGGGATGGGCGCTGCCCTTGCCCACGCTCAGGATCCCTTCGTAGCCGCGCGCCTTCAGCCCCGCGGGGTCCAGGATCTCGATCTCGAGGTCCACTTCCTTGGCCACCTCGCCCGCGCGGTCGGCCAGGAACTCGGGCGTCACCACCGAGCCCGGCTCGTTGATGAGGTCGCGGCAGCGGTTCACGTTCTCCGAGACCCACGCGTAGCGGGCCTTGCGCGCCTCGGCGTCGGCCTGGTGGTCGGGGTGGGCCAGGACCAGGACCTGGGCCTCGCGCTGCAGGAACTCGTCCTTCTCCTTCTTGTAGCGGTCGAAGGTATAGGCCCCGATCACCGCCCCCTCCACGACCTTGCCCACCAGGGGGGCGGCGTCGGCCGTGTTGACGGCGATCCCCACCCGCGCCCACCGGTAGTCCGAGGCCAGGCGCAGGGCGCGGGCGGTGAAGGTCTTCACGTTCTCCCAGAGGTTCCAGGCCTTGAGCTGCGGGCTCCAGTACACCACGAGCGCCCGCGCCGGCGACCCTTCGGGCAGCGTCGCCATGTACTCGCGTTTCAGGGTCTTCTCGCCGAAGCCCACCCGCGCGCGCTCAACGTGGGCGCGCAGCACCGGATCGTCCACCTGGTGGAGCGTCTGGTCCGGATCGAGGATGACGACGAGAAGGTCGAGCGGGGTCTGCGAGACCGGCGTGAAAGCGAGCTTGATGTTCATGGCGTCGGGATAGGCCTCCTTGTTCTTGCAGGGAAGGAAGGCGGGACGGACGATTATACTGCGCTCATGGCCGGCGGGAAGATCGCGGTGTTCGGCGTGCCGAGCGCGGCGGGGGCGTCGAAGCCGGGCACGGAGCGCGCTCCCTTCGCGCTGCGCGAGGCGGGGCTGCTCACCGCGCTACGCGCGCTGGGATCGCCCGTGGTCAACCTCTCCGACCTCTCGCTCTTCCCCTACCGCGACGACGCGGGCCGCGAGCGCAACGCCGAGGTGGTCGCCTGCGCCGCGCGCGCGGCCGCCGATGAGATGGGCCGCGCGCTGGCCGAGGGGTTCACGGTGGTCCTGGGCGGAGACTGCTCGCTCGTCGTGGGGACGGTAGCCGGGGCCCGCCAGGCGCTGGGCCAGCCCGTCGGCCTCGTCTACCTGGACGCCAACGCCGACCTCAACACGCCGGAGACCTCGCCGTCGGGCCTGATGTCGGGGATGGCCCTCTCCCTGGCCCTGGGACGCGGGCCCGAGGCCGTCGTCTCCGCGGGCGGCCCGGCGCCGGCGGTCAAGCCCGATCACGTCGCGCTCGTCGGTTTCCGGGAGCTCGACCCCGGTGAGCAGCATCCGCTGGGCGATCTCGGGCTGGCCCTGCCCGCCTCGGCCGCCCGGCGCCTGGGCATGAGGACCGCCGCCGCGCTGGCCCTCGACGGCGTGGGCAACGAAGACGGACCGATCGTCGTGCACCTCGACGTGGACGTCGTGGACCCCGTGGAGATGCCCGCCAAGGGCCTCCTCACGGAAGGCGTGGCCCTCTCGCTGGCCGAGGTCTCGGACCTCGTCACGGCCTTCGTGGCCTCGCCGCGCGTGGTGGCCATCGAGGTGATGGAGTACGACCCCTCCGCCGACCCCGGCGGAGCCCACGCCCGCAAGATCGTGGACCTGATCGTCCGGGGCCTGGCGCGCCGCCTGCGCCGCTGACCGGCCGCGGCCGGATCTTGTGGCCCCTCCCCGGCGGGGGTATGCTCCCGCGCGTCCCTCTCGCAGCTCCTCGATGAACTGCCCCTCCTGCCAGGCCGAGAACGACCCGTCGCTCACGGCCTGCACGCACTGCGGGGTCACGCTCGCCGAGCCGACGAGCGTGCTCGTGACCGTGGACCTGAAGCCGGGCACGCTCTTCCACTCGCGCTACGAGATCCGCGGGCCGCTGGGGCGCGGGGGAATGGGCATGGTCTACAAGGCCCACGACCGCACCCTCGACGAGACGGTGGCCATCAAGATCCTGCGGCCCGACTTCGCCGAGGACCCGCGGATGGCGGACCGCTTCAAGTCGGAGATCAAGCTGGCCCGCCGCGTGCGCCACAAGAACGTCTGCGCCATCCACGACTACGGCCAGGACAAGGGCCTGCTCTACATCTCGATGGAGCTCATCGAGGGCGTGGACCTGAAGAGGATCCTGCGGGAGAAGGGGCCGCTGCCGCCCGAGGAGGCCTACGCGGTCGCCATCCAGATGGCGGAGGGGCTGCAGGCCGTGCACGATGCCGGGATCATCCACCGGGACCTCAAGACCCCGAACATCATGCGCGACGCGCAAGGCGTGGCCCGGCTCATGGACTTCGGCGTGGCCAAGCGGCACGGCGCCGAGGGCACGGTGACCGCGACCGGGCACATCGTGGGCACCCCCGAGTACATGAGCCCGGAGCAGGCCCAGGGTCAGAAGGTGGATTTCCGGAGCGACATCTACGCTCTGGGCGTCGTGATCTACGAGATGTTCACGGGCCACGTGCCGTTCCGCGGCGAGACGCCCATCTCGACGATCCTCAAGCACCTGCACGACCCGCCGCTTCTGGACGGGCCGCAGGCGGCGACCATACCGCCCAGCCTCAAGCCCGTCCTGCGCCGGGCGCTGGCCAAGGATCCCGACCACCGGTATCCCACGGCGAACGCGCTGGCCGACGCGCTGCGCGAGGCGCGCACGCCCAGCCGCCGCCAGCAGCTGGTGGCCACGGAGGTGCTGGAGGCGCCCACGCTCGAGCGACGGCCTCGGGAGCCGCCGCCGCCGTCGCGCATCCTCCACCATCGGCGCGCGTGGCTGGGGATCGTGGGAGGCGTGGCCATCGCCGCCACGGCGGTGGTGCTGCAGCGGCACCGTCCCGAGTTCCAGCCGATGCCGGAGGGATCGGCGCCGCGCGGCTCGGTGCCGCCGACCACGGCGGCCGCCGGTCCCATTCCCGCGCCGACCAGCGCGGACGCGGCGCCGCCGGCCACAGTCCCCGTTGTGCCGCCCCCGCCTACGACCGTTCCTCGCGAGACGGCGGCCGCGAACCCACCTCCCGCGGCCGCGCCGCCTGCCGCCGCGCCTGCCCCGGAGACCGGGTCGCGCGCCATTCACATCGGTCCCGCGCCGCCACGCGTGACGCCCGCCGCGGCGCCTGCGCCTCGGGTCGAGTCACCCGCGCCGCAGGGCACGGGCCTGCTGCTGGTCGTGGCCCGCCCGTGGGGAAACGTGCGGGTGGACGGGATGGTCATAGGCACCACCCCGCTCGATACGATCTCCCTCCGCTCGGGCGTGCACACCGTGGTCGTCCAGCATCCGTCCTACGAGCCCATCGAGCGGAAGGTCACGATACGCGCGGGCCAGACGGAGCGGATCGTGGTGGACTTTCCCGCGCAGGGGACGCGGAAGCAGCCCTAGTCGGCCGTCCGCTGCGCCCGGCGGCCGCGCCAGAACACCACGAACAAGGCCACCGCGATGATGCCCAGCCCCGTCACGATGGCGGCGGCGAAGAGGCCCACCGTGGACCACAGGATGCTGCGCGAATCGATGGTGGCCCCGAAGGCGAGGGCGCCGCCCGCCAGGGCCTGGGCGACGTCCTGCCGCCAGGCCACGATGTTCCCGCGCTCGACACCGCCCGCCGCATTCTCGTGCCCGTAGACCTTGCTGGGCAGGTGGAAGCGCACCGCCATGAGGCCGAAGCCGTCCACGGGCGGTCCGGCGGTCGCGGGCGGACGCGACCAGCGTCCATCGAGCCTCAGGTGGCCGTCCTGCGGGCGCATGCCGATCTGCAGATCGGGGAAGGCCGCGGTGCCGGACAGCGCGTTGACGTCCTTGAAGTCCGCCGACACGAACAGGTAGGCCCGCCCCCGCCGGTGGGTGACCGTGACCCTCCGGACCCGAAGCCCGGCGCGCTCGAACAGCGCGCGCGCGGCCCCGCGCAGCGCGTCCTTGTCGTCGCCCTCGGCCTGCAGCCCCTTGAAGGCCCGCCACAGCTCGGGGCGCCCCGTGACGTAGACGCTGCCCGAGCCGTCCACCTTGAGCCAGAACTCGTGCTCGTACTCGTAGGCGACGCAGCCGCGGAGTCCCGCCGCCAGCAGCACGGCGGCGGCGAGGCGGGCCCACATCGGGGCGGCATTCTAATCGAGATAGGATCACGAGCGTGCCCCGCCGCGAGGACACCGTCTACCTCATCGACGGCAGCGCCCAGCTCCACCGGGCGTACTTCGCGATCCGCAGCCTGGCCACCACCCACGGCCTGCCCACCGGCGCCACCTACGGCTTCACCACCATGCTCCGGAAGCTCTACCAGGACGAGCAGCCGGAGTGGGTCGGCATCTCCTTCGACCTGTCCGCGCCGACCTTCCGCCACGCCGAGTACAAGGAGTACAAGGCCCACCGCCGGCGGATGGAGGACGACCTGGTCGTGCAGCTGCCCTACGTGCGGCGGGTGTGCGACACCTTCGGCCTGCCCATCATCGACTCGCCCGGCTTCGAGGCCGACGACGTGATCGCCACGCTGTCCCGGCAGGCGTTGGAGGGCGGCCACAAGGTCGTGGTGGTCACCGGCGACAAGGACTTCCTGCAGATGGTGAATGACGACGTCCTCGTCCTGAACCCGGGCCGAGAGGGAGCGGGGGCCACGCTCTACGACCTCTGCACGGCGCGCATCCGGGCCTGCCACAAGG
>DAINRN010000155.1:4917-7541 GCA_036741815.1 Acidobacteriota bacterium | reverse complement strand
CCAACCGACCGCTCGTTGTCATCATCACCGGCATCGCCATCGTGATCTCGATCGTGTTCGAGGCCAGCGTCGACGCCCAGGGCGGTGCCTACGCCACCGGCGTGCTGGTGCTCATGACCTCCGGCGCGCTGGCGATTGCCGTGGTCACCTGGCGGTCGCGGCACGGCTGGCGGCCGTTCCTGCTGATTGCGGCGATCTTCATCTACACCACGATCACCAACATGATCGAGCGGCCCGAGGGGATCAAGATCGCGTCGTTCTTCATCCTCGCCATCATCGTCACCTCGATGATCTCCCGCGCCATCCGCTCCATCGAGCTGCGCATCGACACGGTGCGCCTGGACGAGGGGGCCCGGTCCCTGGTGGAGGAGGTGGCGCCGCACGTGATCCGGATCATCGCCCACCGCCCGGACAGCCGCGAGGTCCACGAGTACGACGAGAAGGAGACGCAGGCCCGCGAGGACCACAGCCTGGACCGCGGCGAGCAACTCCTCTTCCTGGAGGTGGACCAGGGCGACGTCTCCGACTTCCAGGGCGACCTCGAGGTGCGGGGGGAGAGGGTGGGGCGCCACCGGGTCCTGCGCTGCAAGAGCCCGGCGGTGCCCAACGCCATCGCGGCCCTGCTGCTCCACCTCAAGGAGCTGACGCGGACCATCCCCCATGCGTACTTCGGCTGGATCGAGGGCAACCCGGTGGCCTACGCGTTCCGTTATGTGGCGCTCGGCGAGGGGGACACCGCCCCCGTCACGAGGGAGATCCTGCGCCAGGCCATCCGCGACCCCCTCCAGCGGCCGCGCATCCACGTCGGATGAGCCGAAGCAGCGCCGCCCTCCGCGTGGTGGGCGGGGCGACCCTGGCCGGCTTCGCGCTGTGCGCGTTCACGCCCCTGCCCAACGAGGTCTGCCGGCGCTCGGTGGTGGCGGCCGAGCCCCGGCCCGCCCAGGCCATCGTGGTCCTCGGCTCGACCATGACGCCGGACGGGATGCTGAGCGCCAGCTCGCTGCGCCGCGCCCTGCACGGCATCGAGCTCTACCGCCGCGGCCTGGCGCCGTGGCTCGTCTTCCTGGGGCCGGGGGACGGCAGCGGAAATTCCCAGGCCGCGATCCGCGCGGAGCTCGCCTTGCGGTCGGGGATCCCTCCGGAGGCCATCGTCACCGGAGACGAGATGTGGACGACGCGGGAGGAGGCCGAGGGGGTCAGGCGGCTGCTCGCGCCGAAAGGCGCGCGGGAGATCCTGCTCGTGACGGGCGCGCTCCACATGCGGCGCGCCCGCTGGCTGTTCGAGCGCGCGGGGTTCGAGGTGATCCCCGCGCCCCTGTCCGACGCGTCCTGCGAGTCGATCGGCCCCGAGTCCAGGATCGGGCTGACCCTGAGCCTCCTGCAGGAGTGGCTGGCCCGCGCCTACAACGCCGTCCTGCCCGGGTCCCGCGGATGATCGAGGAGGCCTTCGTGCCCGTGGTGGCCGTCGCCAGCACCGCCCTCGGGTGCTGGATCGCCGCGCGGAGGCTCCGGTGGCCGTTGCGCGGGCTGGCACCCGCCTTCGGCAAGGCCCTCGAGTGCGTGGGCGCCGTCGTCCTGTTCTGCATATTGAACGCGGTGGTGGGCACGGCCGTGATCTTTGCCGCGCGCGCCCTCTCCGGCCGGTTCGTCTCGCTCCACCTGGGCGCGGACCAGACCCTTCTCGCGGTGTCCGCCCTGCAGGCCCTGGTCTTCCAGTGGTGGCGGGAGCAGTCCTCGCGGCGGGATTGAGGGCGTCAGCCGGACCGCGCCCACGGCCGCGTCGCCGCCCACGCGTTGACCGCCTCCTGCAGGGCGTCGAGGTGGCCGGTGAAGAAGTGGTCGGCCGCGGGCACGGTCACGAGCGAGCGGGGCTCGGGCAGGCCAAGGACGAGCGCCTTGATCTGGGCGCCGCTCCCGAACTGGTCCTCTTCTCCCTGGACGAAGAGCCGCGGGGCGCGGCAGGCGTCCAGGAACGACGTGTCCGGAACCATGGAGAGGGGGAAGCCCAGCGCGAAGAGCGCGCGCACGCGCGAGTCACCGCAGCCCGCATGCAGGGCCATGGTGGACCCGAAGGAGAAGCCGCCCGCCACCAGGGGAAGGCCGGGGAACCGGCGCGCCGCCTCGTCGAGGGCCGCCCGGACGTCGTCCTGCTCGCCGCGCCCGTCGTCGTGGACGCCTTCGCTCCGGCCCACCCCGCGGAAGTTGAACCGCAGCGCGGCCACGCCGGCCTGCTGCAGCGCGCGGGCGGCGCGGAACACCACCTTGAAGTGCATGACGCCGCCGTGGCGCGGATGGGCGTGGCAGACGACGCCCGCGGCGACCGGCGGGCCATCGGGCTTCATGAGGATGCACTCGAGCCGGCCGGCGGGGCCGGCGATGTCGAAGGTTTCGTTTTGCCCCACGTGGTCGGATTATGTCCGAACCCCGATTGATTGACGCCCCGAGGGTGATGCCCGGAGGGCGGATCTAATCTGAGGTTCCGCCCGGAGGGCACACCCGAGGGGCGTCAACAAGCGACGGGTCCGTCAACTTGTCCCGGGACAAGTTGCTTACATAACACCGGTGTCGCAACTCGTTCCGGAACGAGTTGGGGACAGGAGGGACCCGCTAGAAAGGGGACCGGT
>DAINRN010000155.1:4200-4907 GCA_036741815.1 Acidobacteriota bacterium | reverse complement strand
GGCCGCCGCCACCGGCGCCGCATCGGGATTCATGAGGATGCACTCGAGCCGGCCGGCGGGCCCGGAGATGTCGAACGACTCGTTCCGCCCCATGCGCAGGATTATGGCCGACGGGCCTGCGATCACGTCAGCCGCGAGAGTGATTCGCGGAGCGCGGATGTGCCGCCTAGTCCCGAGCGAAACGCACACCCGAGCGGCGTCTACGACGACCGGTCTTGATCGACAACGCACGACAAGGGACCGGCCAGATACGACCGGCTTCCACGAGGGTCGCCGCTCGGCATGGCGACCCTCGTGTGAGTTATGCCGCCGTCTGCGACCCTCGTGTGTGTGCGAGATGCGGATGCGCCGCGAGCTGCGCGGCGCGGGGGGGCGGCGTTCCCTCGTTGGCCTTGATGACGGTGCGGCGGGCGCCGAGAGAACGCGCCTTGCCGACCGTCGCCTGCAGCAGGAGGCGATCCACGCCCTTGGCCGCGCCGGGGGCCACGCACAGCTCGTCCAGGCAGGCCAGCAACCCGCCGAGGCCGAGCTGGTAGCGCATGGAGAGGGAGGCCATGCCCACGATCTTTCCGTCGACCTCGGCCACGCCTTCAATAGTCTGGGGATCGGGCCGGCTTCCAAACGCAAGAGCGCCCGGAGGAACTCCGGGAATCGGTCTTCCGTTCAGATCGAGAATCGGACGACGCACCCCGTCCGCGATGATTGGC
>DAINRN010000155.1:0-4190 GCA_036741815.1 Acidobacteriota bacterium | reverse complement strand
GCCTCCGCCTCCGCCACCCGCACGAGGAAGAGGGGATCGGAAAGGGTCTTCCGGTACGTCTTGGCGAAGGCGATGGGCTCCGGGTAGTAGCCCACCTCTTCGAGGAGCTCCAGGACCGCCACGCCGTCCTGGAGAGACGCGGGACGCACGCGAACGTTCATAGTCAGGCTTCCTCCAGTGGCCCGGGAGCCACGATTGTGCGTGTCCCCCGGGCCACGCGAGACGGGGCGGAAACGCGGAAGCTCCGGTGTGCGAGCACGTTCGAGCGGTGGTAGCGTTTCATCCCCGTCGACCGCAGACAGGGAGTGCAAGCGCGGGGCCAGCCCGCGGCTACTTCCTCTTCTCGATCTTGGACACGACCGACGTCAGGCGCACCGGCTCCGACGCGTAGTTCTCGATCTCGACGACGTGGTCCCGGTCCTGGGTGATCTTGGCCAGCGGCATCAGCTTGCCCTCGCCCTTGCCCTCGGCGTTCAGGCGGATGTCGAGAATGACGAACGGATAGTCCACCGTCCGCGGCTGCTCCCGCATCTCCAGGAAGGAAATCTGCCGGTCGGTGCCGAGCAGTATCCGGCGTCCGCCGGTGCTCAGCGGGACCTCGCGCGCGAAGCGGAGCGGGAGGCCGAGGCTGCCCACCCTGCTGATGCGGCCGACGTCGTCCATCTTCTGCAGCGCCCGCAGCAGGCCGTCGGCGCCCTTCTCGCGGAGGGCGTCGGTGAGCCGGTCGCGCTCGGCGTCCGTGGACCAGCGATAGATGATGATGTCCACCGTGGCCGTGTTCCGCCCTCCCGTGGAAAGGTTGCTCATGTCCACCGCGAAGGCGGTCAGCCGGTCCACGGGATCCGCCGCCCTGCCGGCCCCTGCCGGCACGAGGGAAGCCACGGCCGCCGTCAGGAGGGCCGCTACGAACCGTCGCTCTCTACTCATTGACTCGACCTCTCGCTAGAGGGTGGCGGCCCGCGCGGGCGCCACCATGGTGTCGTCACGGCCCGCGGTCAGGGCGCGGTCCAGCGAGGCCTTGCCCCCGCCATCGATCATCAGGACCAGCGCGGCCGCGGCGGCCAATAGGTGGTACTCGAACCCCTCGCCCTTCTGGTTGCCCATCCAGTTCATGAAGAACCCGTTGCCCGCGTGGACCATCAGCACCGCCACCACCATGACGACACCGATACCGAACGCGGCCACCCGTGTCAACAGGCCCACGATCAGGCCGACCGACCCGAGGAACTCAGCCGCCACGGCCAGCCAGGCGAAGACGAGGGGAATGCCCATGTGCGTGGTGAACCCCTGGATGGTGGCGCTCAGGCCGTGGCCGCCCCACCAGCCCAGGGCCTTCTGCGCGCCGTGCGGGAACATCACGACGCCCAGCAGCAGCCGCAACAGCAACAGGGAGACCCGGGGCTGCGTCTCCATCAATTTCCTGAACATGTCACCTCCCCGTGGGTGGTGCCCCAGATTCGATAGTAACCCCGGGGCGGATCAACGGGGGCGGCCGAAGAATTCAGCGGGGAAGCGGTGGGCGCTCAAGCCCACGCGGTGGCCGTCCGGGTCGCGCACGAACAGCGTCTCCGCCGTCCGATCGTCGACGGGCACGCCCGCCGCGGCCAGGCGCTCCTCACATTGGTGCAGGTCGGCGACGCCGAACGCCAAGACGTGCCCCGAGCCTTCCTCGGGGCCCGTGCCGCGCAGGGCCTTCTCCAGCATGATCACCGTCTCGCCGGCGGCCAGCCAGACGGCGCGCAGGCCGCCGCCGTCCTCGATGCGCCGGACCTCCGGGAGGCCGAGGAGCCCGGAGTAGAAGGCGGCCGCACGCTCGCAGTCCGCGACGCGCAGCGCGATGTGGTGGAGGCGCGGGGTGGGTGTCCCGCGCCTCCTCACGGCCACGGCTCGAGGCCCGTCTCTACTCGACGCCGAAAGTCATCAGGTCGACGGGTACGATGCAGGTGAACTGCTCGTTGGTGGTTGTGGGCAACCCGGTCGCCCCGTCGTAGCCGCCCGCGGCCCACATCTTGTCGACGGTCGGGTCGATGTCCACCGGGAAGTTCCGGCGGGCCGTGAGCATCGGCGGCGCCGTCGTCCAGGTGTTGGTCGCCGGGTTGTAGACGTCGACCTGCGCGCTGGGGTTGGGCAGCGTGCGGCCCCCGCCGATGACCCAGAGCGTGTTGTCGAACGCCTGCCGCACGGCGCGGGTCTCGCCCGTCGCCCGCGGCGTGCTGGCGAGCGGGGTGATGGTGTCGGCCACGGGGTCGTAGCGCAGCGTGTCGGCGGTGTCCTGTAGCGTGGCTCCGTCCCACAGGGAACCCCCGGCCATGTAGATCATGCCGCCGATCTCGGCGGTCGGGATGTAGCCCCGCGGGGCGGGAAGGCTCGCCGCCTTGAGCGTCCAGCGGCTGCCGGCGGGCGCGTTCCCGTCGAAGGCCCAGATCTCGCTGGTCATCGAGACGTTGATGTTGAAGCCGCCGAAGACGTACAGCGTGTTCCCAACCACCGCCGCGCCGCCCGGCAGGATGGTGCCGGTCGGGTTCCCCGGCCAGTTGTCCGAGGGCAGGGGCGTGATGGTGTCGGTCATCGGGTTGTACGTCTTTACCGTCGCGGTGGCCGTGACCGCGCCCGCGGCCGAGCCGCCCACGACCACGATGACGCTCTGGCCCCCGATGGTGAGGATTCCGCCCACCATGTTGTTCAGCTGGTTGTCGGGGAAGGCCGAGGCCTTCACCGTCCACGTGTTGGTCGACGGGTTGTACTCCCGCGGGTTCAGGTAGTCGCTTCCCGCGGTGTCGGTCTGGCGGCCGCCCAGCGCGTAGAAGTTGCCGTTACCGGCGAAGAACTGTCCCCAGGCGCGGATGATCGGCGTGGGGACGGGGGCCTGGGTCTGCCAGACGCCCTGGTTATAGGGGTTGCACGGCTGCGCGGAAACGGAAGACGGAAGGGCCGCAAACACGACCAGCGAGAGCGCTACGCTCATGAGTAGCAGCTTGCGCATCACCCACCTCCTCGACACTGTGAAGGAAAGACGCCTCCGGCGGTCTTGAGCCGCGCGGTCTGCATGGAGTTTTACCGAGCCTAGTACGAAAAAGGCGTCTACGCAATGGCTTTGCTCGGGGGGATCCGTAGAATGGGGGGCCATGAAGCTCGAGCCATTCCAGATGGAGCGGATGCAGTCCGAGTGGGAGAACCGCGTCGCCCACAACCTCTCCGAGAGCGGCGTCCACCCCATGACGGTGGCGGAGCTCCTCGACCCGTCCGACCGGGAGGAGATCCTGGGGGAGCGGCTCCTCTACGTGCAGTCCAACGGGAGCGAGGCCCTGCGGACCGCCGTGGCCGCCCTCTATCCCGGGGCCGACGCCCGCAACGTCGTCGTCACGAACGGCACCGCGGAGGCCAACTACATCTCCATCTGGAGGCTGGTGGAGCCCGGGGACGAGGTCGTGATGATGCTCCCCAACTACATGCAGATCTGGGGAGTGGTCCGCGGGCAGGGCGCGACCGTCGTGCCCTGGAAGCTGCGCGAGGAAAAGGCCTGGGCCCCGGACGTGGACGAGCTGTCCCGGATCCTCACCCCGCGCACGCGCCTGGTCGTCGTCTGCAACCCCAACAACCCCACGGGGTCGATCCTCACCCGGGACGCCATGCGGGAGATCGTGGACCGCACGGCCCGGGGCGGGGCCTGGATCCTCGTCGACGAGGTATACCGCGGGGCCGAGCGCGAGGGCGAGGAGACCCCGACCTTCTGGGGGATGTACGACCGCCTGCTCGTGACGTGCGGCCTGAGCAAGGCCTACGCCCTGCCCGGGCTGCGCATCGGCTGGGTGGTGGGGCCGGCCCAGACCATCGCCGAGCTGTGGGGTCGGAAGGACTACCTGACCATCAGCCCCGGCGCGCTCTCCGACGTCCTGGCCCGCAAGGCCCTGCGTCCCGACGTCCGGGCCCGGGTGCTGGCGCGCACCCGCGGCATCCTGCGGGCGAACTATCCGGTGCTGGACGCGTGGGTCTCCGGCCACGGCGATGAGCTGCGGATGGTGCCCCCGCGGGCGGGCGCCATCGCCTACGCGCGCTACGCGTGGCCCGTCAACTCCACGGAGCTCGTGACCCGGCTGCGGGACGACCACGGGGTGCTGGTCGTGCCGGGCGACCATTTCGGCATGGACCATTACCTCCGCATCGGCTTCGGCAACGAGTTGGCCGACCTG
>DAINRN010000154.1:0-7576 GCA_036741815.1 Acidobacteriota bacterium | reverse complement strand
AGAGCACGTTGACGAGGGCGGCCTCCATTCCCCCGGTCCCGGAGCACGCAAGGATCAAGACCTCGTCGCCGGTCTTCAGGAATTTCTTGAGGCCTTCGCCGCACTGCCGGAAGACCTCGCGGAACTCGTCGGTGCGGTGATGGACGATGGGCCGGGCCACCGCTTCCTGCACTGAAGGATGGAGCGCCGTCGGTCCCGGCGTGAAGAGGCGCTGCTTTCGGATCGTCATTCCAGTGGGTTCATCGGAGGGAATTACATCGGCCCTTTGAAATCTTGTCCACAGAAACTGTGGAAAAGCTTGTGGAAACTCCGCGCTGATGACGATCTAAGTCGTGGATGTCCTTTTGTTTCGAGCGATCTGCACTCTGTGACAGCAGCGTTACGGAGGCACGCGATTTGCGTCATTGGGATTTCTCGCGATGCCCCTCGGTGAAACCGCGAGAACGCCCAGAAACAGGCCTCAACGCGGGACCGCCGACGACCTCGCTCGCGCTGCGGCCACCGCCCCGGCCAGCGCATCGACAACGGCGTCGATCTCCGGGCCGGAATTATACCTGCCGACGCCGAAGCGCAGCGCCGTGTAGACGCGTTCGTCCGGCAGGCCGATCGCGCGCAGCACGTGCGAGCCCTTTCCCCCCGCCTCGGCGCACGCCGCCCCCGACGAGACCGCGATGCCGCCGCCGAGCGAGAGGATCAGGACCTCGGCCTCCGCCCGCGCGATCGAGACGTGCAGGTTGCCCGGGAGACGCGGCTCGGGGGCGCCGTTCAGCTCGACCTCTCCGATCCGGTCCCGCAGCCCGGCCCACAGGCGATCGCGGAGCGCGCGGATGTGGTCCGGCTCGCCCGAGGCGAGCGCCGCCGCCGCCAGGCGCGCCGCCTCCCCGAAGCCGACGATCCCGGGAACGTTCAACGTCCCCGAGCGGACGCCCCGCTCCTGGCCGCCGCCTTCCGCCTGCGTTTGCAGCCGGAGCCGTGGACGCCGTCCCTTGCGCACGTAGAGCGCGCCGGTGCCTTTGGGTCCATACATCTTGTGGGCGGAGAGGCTCAGGAGATCCACGCCCCAGTCCTCCACGCTGACGGGGATGCGCCCGATCGCCTGGACCGCGTCGCTGTGGAACGCGACGCCGCGGTCGCGGCAGAGGGCCCCGATGTCCGCCAGGGGCTGGATCGTCCCCACCTCGTTGTTCGCGGCCATGACGGAGACGAGGACGGTGTCCGGCCGCAGCGCGGCGCCGACGTCCGCGGCGGCCACGATCCCCGACGGTCCCACGGGCACGCGCGTGACCTCGAAGCCGTCGCGCTCGAGCGTGCGGCAGGGCTCGAGGACCGCCGCGTGCTCGACGGTCGTGGTCACGATGTGCCGTCCCTTACCCGCCAGGGCCCGGGCGGCGCCTCGGACGGCGAGGTTGTCTGACTCGGTGGCGCCGGAGGTGAAGACGATCTCGTCGGCGGAGGCGCCGATGAGGGCCGCCAGGCGCTCGCGGGCCTCTTCGACCGCGCGCTGCGCCTCCTGGCCGAAGGCGTGGCCCCGACTGGACGGGTTCCCGTACTTCTCCGTGAAGAACGGCAGCATGGCCGCCACCACCGCGGGGTCCACGGCGGTGGTGGCGTGGTTGTCGAGGTAGATGCCCTTCACGGGCGCCGCGTCGTCACCACCCGATGGTAGGTGAAAACGCCGGCGCCCGCGACGGCCGGCGGCGCCTAGTTTCCGAAGAACACGTCGGTCAGGGGACCGATCGGGGACAGGAACGGCGCGAAGAGGAACAGGTCGCCATTCTCGCCGATCCTCTGCCGATACGTCACGACGAAACCGGGCCGGCCAGGGTAGCTCCCGTTCGAATAGCCGCTCGAGTAGGCGTTCGAGTAGCCGTTCGTCCAGAACGGGCCGTAGCCGTAGCCATAGCCGCTCGGGCGCTGCCGGTAGTAGCTCGCGATCGGATAGCGGTCCGGATAGGCCCCGCCTTCCGGCCGATAGTCGTAGAAGCCACCGCTCTGCGACGAGCGATAGTACGAGGCGAGGTCGTACGGGTTCTCGATGACGCGGATGTCGTGCAGGGGCTGGGGGGCGCGCTCCTCGTCGTAGGCGCGCTCGTCCTGCGCAACCGGGTCCTGCTGCTCGTCCGCGGGCGGCGCCGGCTCCTGTGCGAGGGCCGCCCCCGCCAGGAGGGCCAGCGCCAGGCTACCCAGGAACCCCGTCTTGCTCATGACGTTCCTCCAAGGGCGCGGCGTCCGCCCCGCGCTTCCGGAAAGAGTATACGTCCGCCGTTTAGAAGGGGTTGTGAGCCGCCTTACAGGGAGCAACTGTCGCGGCACGAGCGAGCTACGGCTCGCGCTTGAGGTGGATCACGCTGGCGATCACCGCCACCAGCTCCTCGGGCACGACGGGCTTGGGGACGTGGCTCTGGAAGCCGGCGCGCAGCGACTGCAGCCGGTCCTGGATCAGCGAGTGGGCGGTCAGGGCCACCGCCGGCATGCGCCCGCCCCGCTCCGCGGGCAGGGCGCGGATCTTGCGCACGAGCGAGTAGCCGTCCTCCTCCGGCATGGCGATGTCGCTCACGAGCACGTGGGGCCTGGACCGCTCCAGCGCCTCCAGGGCCTCGCGGGCCGAGCCCGCCAGCACCACCTCGGCCCCCGTGCGCTTCAGCACCCACTCCAGCAGCTCGCGGGTGTCGGGGTCGTCGTCCACCACGAGGATCTTGATCCCGTAGAGCTCCTTCCCCATCGGCGTCCTCCGCTCGCTCATGAGCCCTTCGGCTCCAGGCCGAGCACCGCGCCCACGCTCCGGCCCACCTCGCGCGCGAAGCGCTCCGCGTAGCTCGTCAGCGGCCCCACGGTCTCGTCGCGCTCGATCCGCACCACCCGGTGCATCGGGTAGAAGAGGGTCAGGAGGCCGATCAGCTCCTCCTCGCCCCGCCCCTCCTGGCGCATCCAGTCGTCGAAGGCGGCGAGGTCGATGCCGCGGAGCGCGACGCCCGCCGGGGTCAGCGAGATGAGGACCCCCCACACCTTCTCCTTGGGGGACTCGAGATAGACGATGACCGTAGACCCCTCGCCCAGGCCGTACGGCAGCATCGAAACCATCTCGAGCTAGCTTAGCGCGGCTGGAGACGGGAGAGGAACCCGGCGATCCTTTTCGCTCCCTCCCGGAGGTCCTCCATGGAGCGCGCGAAGGAGAGCCGGAGGTACCCGGGGGCGCCGAAGCCTTCCCCGGCCACCACCGCCACCCGCTCCTCCTCGAGGAGCCGGCCGGCCAGGTCGAGGGAGGTGCGCACCGGGCCGCCCAGGTAACGGCTCACGTTGGGGAACAGGTAGAAGCCGCCCGCCGGCTCCACGCAGGTGACGGCGGGTATGGCCGCGACCGCCGGATGGATGAAGTCCCGACGGCGGCGGTACTCGGCGGCCAGGTCGTCCACCAGCTGCTGGGGACCGGTGAGGGCCTCGACCGCGCCGACCTGCGCGAAGCTCGTCGGGCACTGCGTGCTGTGCGAGACGAGGGCCGCGGAGGCGTCCACGAGCGCCTTCGGCCCCAGGATCCAGCCGATGCGCCACCCGGTCATGCAGTAGCTCTTGGAGGCCGTGCCCAGCACCGCGAACCGGTCGCCCACCGCGTCGCGCAGGCGCTGCAGACCGGGGTCCGCAGCGGGCCCGAACCCGAGCCGCGCGTAGGTGTCGTCGTAGAGGAGCGCGAACCTCCGGCGGGCGGCCAGAGCTCCGATGGCGCGGAGGTCGTCCGGATCCATCACGGCACCGGTGGGGTTCGAAGGGCTGTTCAGGATGACCGCCCTCGTCCTGGGGCCCGCGGCCGCGGCGATCATGCGCGCCGTGACCTTGAAGCCGTCCTTCTCGCTGGCCCGGACCAGCACGGGGCGCGCCCCGGCCAGCCGGACCGCCTCGCTGAAGGTGGGCCAATGCGGAGAGGGGATGATGGCCTCGTCGCCGCGGTCGAGCAGGGCCTGACACGCGAGGTACAGCGCCTGCTTGCCGCCCGCGGTGATGGCCACCTCGGAATCGGAGAAGCCGACGTTGAAGTCCTTCTTGTAGCGCATGGCCACCGCGGCCCGCAGCTCGGGAATCCCCGCCGAAGAGGTGTAACGCGTGCGCCCGGCGCCGATGGCGGCCACGGCCGCGGCCGCGATGTGCTTGGGCGTGGGCTGGTCGGGCTCCCCCACGCTGAAGTCCAGGACGTCCCCACCTTGCGCCTTGAGGGCCGCCGCCCTCTGGGACATGGCCACGGTGGGCGACACCTCGATGGCCAGCGCGCGCCGCGAGAGGTCCAGGGCCGCGCCGCTGCCGCGCCTGCCGGCACGGGCCTTCACCTCGCCCTCCGGCGCGGCGACGGTGCCGGCGCCGTCTGCGGCCGCGTCTCCGCCGGCTGCGAGCGCCCGTACTTCTCGCGCAGGCGGCGCTCCACCACGGGGGGGACCAGATCGCGCACGGTGCCGCCCAGCCGGAACACCTCCTTCACCAGCCGCGAAGACAGGTAGGAGTAGCGCTCCGCGGGCATCATGAAGACCGTCTCGATGCGCGAGTTGAGGTGGCGGTTCATGAGGGCCATCTGGAATTCGTACTCGAAGTCCGAGATCGCGCGCAGGCCGCGCACGATGACGGTGGCCCCCGCCTTCTCCGCGTAGTCCACGAGCAGGCCGGTGAACGTATCCACCGTCACCCGCGGGTCCCCCTGATGGGCCTCGCGGATGAGCTCCACCCTCTCCTCCACGGTGAACAGCGGCTGCTTCTCGGGGTTCACGAGAATGGCGACCGTGACCGCGTCGAAGA
This sequence comes from Acidobacteriota bacterium, assembly GCA_036741815.1. Taxonomy (GTDB): domain Bacteria; phylum Acidobacteriota; class Vicinamibacteria; order Fen-336; family Fen-336; genus DAINRN01. The sequence continues at coordinate 2,800 of DAINRN010000154.1, read as the reverse complement.
CGGTGAGGCTGCGGGCAATGATGTCCAGGTGGCCGTTGGTGATGGGATCGAAGGATCCCGGGAAGACGGCCCGGGACCGGCGCCTATCGTTCACTCGCGCTCTCCTGCCGGTAGAAGCTCAGAAGATGGTCGCCGACGCGCACGGATCGGGTCCGGGCGAGGCGCCCTATTGTCTCCGGGAGCGCGCGTTTGTGGAAGTGCTCGGCCACCGCCACCCCGTCGTCGGTGAGCAACCCCATGGTCGAGACGAGCTCGAGCAGGTCCTCGTAGAGCTGGCTGTCGTAGGGCGGGTCCAGATAGACGACGTCGAAGCGGACACCGGAGTCGGCCAGGCCGGCCAGCGCAACGCGCGCGTCCTGGCGGAAGACCTGGACGTCGCCGCCGGCGGCGGCCAGGGCGGCCACGTTCTCGCGGATGGCCGCGATGGCCGGGGCGCTCACGTCCACGAACACCACGCGGGAGGCACCGCGCGACAGCGCCTCGAGGCCGATGGCCCCGCTGCCGGCGAAGGCGTCGAGGAAGCGGCAGCCCGGCAGGACGGGGGCGAGGATGTCGAAGAGCGTCTGCCGCAGCCGGGCGGCGGTGGGCCGCGTCTCCAGGCCGCGCGGGGTCTTGAGGCGCCGCCCCTTGCCCCGGCCGGCGATGATGCGGGTCATGCGTTACGGGGCAGGCGAGGACCCGGGTCTGCCGGCCTGTTCTATCTTCGCTTGCAGGGAGGCTCGGTTCCGAGCGGTCACATCGGGCGCTTTCAACGCCCGCTCGTAGAGGGCCACGGCCTCGGCCTTGCGGCCCTGCTCGCGCACTACATCCCCGATGTGCTCGAGGATCTCCGCATCTTCCCTGCCTTCCACCGCCGCGCGCAAGACCGTTTCTGCCTCGGGCAGGCGGCGCAATTGGAAAAGGGCCCAACCCTTCGTGTCGAGGAACTCGGGAACGTCCGGGCTCCTCTTGAGGGTCCGCTCGATCATCTCCAGGCCCTCGGCCGCGGTCGCGGGCGATTCGGAAAGGACCCAGGCCAGGTTCGCCGCCATCGCCTCCGATTGCGGGTTGGCCGTCACAGCCTCGCGGAGGAGCTTCTCCGCCTCGCTCCTCTGGTCGTGGTCGTCGAGGAAGGTCGCCAGGATCATGGTCAAGGCGCCGCTTCGCGGGTTGGCCTCGCGCGCCTTGCGCAACAGGGATTCCGCCTCGGCCGCCCGGCCGCCCTCGTCCAGCTCGCGAGTGAGGTCCGCCAGCAAGCCCGGATCGCGCCGCGCGATCGTCACGAGGCCGGCCTCCACGCGCGCGGCGTCCCCGGCTCGGCCGGCGCGGCTCAAGGCCTGCCAGAGGACGACCCGGTACCACGCAACGGCGGGCTCCAGCGCCGTCGCGCGCTCTGCGAGCGAGACGGCCTCGGCACGCCGGTCCTCCTGTGCGGAGAGGAGGCGGGCGAGGGCCGCCGAGGCGGGAGCGAAGGCGGGGTTTCCCTCGAGGGCGTGACGGAGCGCCTGCTCACGGCGGGCGAAATCGGCTTTCGGCTCGGCCTTCGGGTCCTCGATGAGCCCTGTCCGGAATTTCGCCAGGTAGTTCCGCGGCGAGAGCCGGGCGGCGTCAGTGAAGTGGTGAAGGGCGTCCTGGCTCCGACCGCCGGCCGATTCCACGACGCCGAGGCCCTCGTGCGCCCATGACAGCTGGGCGTCCTGGCGAAGCGCTGACTCCAGCAACGCGCGCCCCTCGCGCGGTCGTCCGGTGCGGGCCAGGAAGTCACCCCGCAGGGCGTCGGCCTCGGCCGGCCCCAGGGGCATGGCCTGGATCTGCTGGGCGTCGATGCGGACCTCCGTCTTGATCCCCGGGAAGCTCAAGCGGCGCACGTAGGTCGACAGCTCGGATTCCAGCTTCCGGAGGTCGCCGAACGCGCGCCGCAGCGCCTCGGGCTCGTCCACGTCGCCCTCCAGGAGCTTGAAGAGCTCCTGGAGCTGGCCACGGCGCTGGGGGGCGCCCAGCAGGAGGTAGTGCGTCAGGACCGCGGACTGCGCGTAGAAGACGCCGGTCCGGCTGGCCTCGTTGTAGAGCGGCGAGGTGGCGTCTGCGGCCAGCAGCTCGTCCAGCTTCAGCAGTGGCGTATGGCGCAGCAGCATCACGTGGGAGGGCGAGACGAGTCCCCAGCGCACCTCCTTGTCGTCGATGTCCGAGGAGGCGTAGAACTCCGCCAGCCCTTCGTTCAGCCACAACGGAACCCAGCGGACGTTGAGGCGCGTCAAGAGGTGCGTGTACTCGTGGTAGAGCACGTGGTAGGGGCTGTCGGTCTCGGCGTCGAGCCGCAGCGCGACCAGATGCTTGTCCCTGCCCGGCACGAACACCCCCGCCGGCCGCGCCCCTCCCTTGCGCTCCCAGTAGCCCGGCAGCAGCTCCCGCAGGCCGGCCTCGTCCTTCACCGCGAAGATGATGACCAGACGGCCGGTATCGACGCGCGCCTCCAGGATCTCGCGGAAGAGCCCGCGCACCTGCTCGAACTGGTGCGCGACCTGCCGGGCCTTCTTCTCGCCGCCGTCGCTGACCACGATGAAGCCCGGGCTGCGGGCCAGCACCCATTGGCGCGAGTCGGCCGCCTCCGCCGGCAGGGTGGCGAGCAGCGGCGTGAGGGCGCAGATCAGCCGCACCCATCGGAGGCCACCCGCGCCGGGTGGCCTCGACGGGCTACGAATCGCCAATTTGGGTGATGTGCACATCGGCCGCTTCAATTCTGTCGAGGATCTCGCTGACGCGAGCGAGGTGATCAACGGGCATCAGGTCGAGCTACTCGCCATCACCGGTGATCTGATCG
>DAINRN010000153.1:2311-7592 GCA_036741815.1 Acidobacteriota bacterium | reverse complement strand
CCGTGCGCTCGTGCGCGCGCGAGGGAACGGCTTGCTCATCGACCTTACGCTCGTGATGGCCGGGTTCGAGTTCGAAGACGTGTGGGCGAAGCGGCGCACCTTCAAGGTCGGGGGTGTCGGCGTCCCGGTGGCCTCGCTCGCCGACATCGTGGCCTCCAAGGCCGCCGCGGGGCGACCCAAGGACCAGTTGTTCCTCGCCACGCACGAGGACGCCCTCCGCCAACTGCTGGGGACGCGCTTCGGTCGCAAGAGCTGAACGGGTGGAGTATCCTCTTGCGGCACCCGAGCGCGCCCATGGCCAGGGCCTGTGACGCTTCCGGAAGCGTCACCCTCGCTTCCCGTCCGGGCGCGGTTGCGCTACCCTGATCGGCGAAGGATATCCATGACACCCGCCCGTCGCGCGCTGCTGACCGTCGCGGTGCTGGCGCTGGCCGCCATTCCCAGGGCTGAGCCGGCGGCGCCGGGCCGGATCAGCGAGGGCCTCGAGGCCGGCCTCCGCGCCGGCCGTTTCGGCGACCGTCACCTGGTCTGGGTCTTCTTCCGCGACAAGGGCGCGGGCGCGCGGGCGCGGGCCGCCGCGCCGCGGCTGCCCATCACGCCGCGCGCGCTGTCCCGGAGGTCGCTGCGCGCCGCGTCACAGCCCGGCGCGGGCGCGATCGACCTGCCCCTGGACCGCGGCTACGTGGACGCCGTCGCGCGGAGCGTGATCCGGATCCGCCAGGAGTCCCGCTGGTTCAACGCGGTGAGCGTGGAGGCCACCGAGGCGCAGGTGCGCGCCCTCGAGGCCCTGCCCTTCGTGGCGCGGCTGGACGTCGTGCGCAGCTACCGCCGCGGGCCCTCCGAGAAGGTGACCGACCTGCCCGCTCCCGCGCGGGCGTCGTCCGCGGTGGACCGGCCGCGGGCGCTGGTCCTCGACTATGGGACGTCCATCGGTCAGCTCCGGCAGATCGGGGTCACGGAGGTCCACGCGGCGGGACTGCACGGCGAGGGCGTGATCATCGCGGTCCTGGACGCGGGCTTCAACAACCTCGCCCACGAGGTCTTCGCGCCCATGACCATCCTGGCCCGCCGCGACTTCGTCAACGGCGACGAGGACGTGGGCGACGGCGGCCAGGGCGAGGGCAGCCACGGCACCGCGACGCTCTCCGTCCTGGGCGGCTTCAAGGAGGGCCAGCTCATCGGCCCCGCCTTCGCCGCGGGGTTCATCCTGGCCAAGACCGAGAACACGTTCAGCGAGACGCCGGTGGAGGAGGACAACTGGGCGGCGGCCGCGGAGTGGGCCGAGGCCCTGGGCGCCGACGTGATCAGCAGCTCGCTGGGCTACCTCGAGTACGACAGCCCCTTCACCAGCTACAGCTTCACGGACATGAACGGTGACACCGCCATCAGCACGCGGGCGGCGAACCTGGCCGCCTCGCTGGGCGTGGTGGTCGTCAACTCCGCGGGCAACTCCGGCTTCGACGCCGCGCACAACACGCTGGGGGCGCCGGCCGACGGGCGCGGCGTCATCGCCGCGGGCGCCGTGGATCCGCTGGGCATTCGGGCTTTCTTCAGCTCAGTCGGGCCCACGGCGGACGGACGTATCAAGCCCGACGTGGCCGCGCAGGGAGTGTCGGTGAAGGTGGCGAGCTCCACCTCGCCCAGCGTATACGGCCTGGCCGCGGGGACTTCGTTCTCGTGCCCGCTCACCGCGGGGGCGGCGGCCCTCGTCCTCCAGGCCCACCCCGCGTACACGCCCCAGCAGGTGGCCGACGCCTTGCGATCGACCGCGAGTAAGGCGGCAGCTCCGGACAACCTCCTCGGATACGGGATCGTCAACGCCCTGGCCGCGATCGGCTCACCGCCGCCGATCCCCACCGCGCCGCCGGACCCGCCGGACAACGACCCGCCCGACGACAAACCCGGGCACCACGGCTACTAGGGGGCCTTCCTAAAGGCCCGAACGAGGGCGGCGTCTGCCCCCGTTCGGCATTAGTCACGCGCCTAGCTGATGGCGGTGCCCTGCGTGGCCCACACCAGCCATCGCCCGTCCCGCTTGACGAACGTGTCCGTGAAGCGGACCTTCCGGTCGAAGGCAGCGCCCTTGTCGTCGGTGCCCGTGACGTGGTTGATCCCGGTCACGACCGCGGTGTCGCCCTCGACGCGCACGTCCAGCTCAGAGAGCTTGGCGGACGTCACGGTTCCCTTCTTCGAGGACGCGATGTCCTCGCTCTTGGTGCTGAGCGCGCCCGTGCGGCTGCTGATGCCGCTGAAGTCGTCGGAGTAGTTCCGCTCGTGCCAGGCGTAGTCGCGCGCCAGGTCGGCGTCGTTCCACTCGCGCTCCATGTAGAGCACGACCGCGCCGTCACCGAGCGGGTTCCCGGCGTTGCTGACGACCTGCCAGCGATCCGCCCGCTTTTCCAGGAAGTGGACGCTGCGCGAGTAGGCCGTCTTCTCCTTGCCGTCGACCATGGTCGTGGTGACGTTTCGGTGGGTGATGGTCGCGGTGGCCGGGGTGCAGCCGATCATGTAGTAGTCGTGCACAACCTTCGGTGCGGGCCTCGCGCTCGCACGCGCCCGCTCGGAGTCGCGGACGGCTGTGTCGATGGTCTGTGTCTTGCCCATGGAACCGGTGCCACTGAGACTGGCAAAGTCATCGGCGTAGATGCCCTGGAGGTGGGCACGGTCGCCGCGCTCCGCCGCGTCGCCCCACGCGCGGTCGAACTGTTCCAGCTTCTTCTGGTCGGCCTCGGGACACTGGGCGAACGCCGGACCTGAGACGAACGACACGATGGCAACGGCAGTTAGGACGACTCGCATGAATTCACCTTGATTCCCCTTAGGGGACGACCGCCAGGCGGCGCCGTCAGTTGTGCCGGGGACGACGAAGGGAATGAAACCGGAAGGCTGAAGAGACGCTAACAGGTGTGTCAGCTGAAGTCAACACGAGCGTCGAAGTGGAGCGTCGAAGTGGGCGGGACACCGACACTTCCGCCGCCTCGCGCCCTCCGCCCTACTCGAGCGGGATGCGGCCCTTGTTCCGGGCCAGCCACTGGTCGAACGTCTGCAGTTCCGGGTTCAGGGCGCGGGAGACGGCGAGGCTCCGGGCGGCGCAGAACGCGTCTGCGAACTCCTGGTTGAACTGGAACATGTTCCCCAGGTCGTCGGCGCCGGGGAAGCCGAACTTCCGGTAGGCGTCGGGCGAGACGTCGTTGTGGCGGACCTCCTGGCCCAGGGCCTTGGACAGCGCGGCGGCCATCTGCGTTCCGGTCAGGTGCTCTCCCGCGATGCCCACCGTCTTGCCGATGTGCTCGCCGCCCTTCTTGAAGATCCCGTAGGCGCACTTTCCGATGTCCTCGACCGCGATCTGCGGGAACTTCTTGTCTCCCAGCGGCAGGGTGAGGGCCAGCTTTCCGTCCGGGCCCTTCTTCGGCCCCATGCCGAAAAAGATCATGTTCTCCCAGTAGAACGAGGTCAGCAGGAACGTCGTGGGAACGCCCGCATCGGTGAAGAAGTGATCCGACTCCCCCTTGCCGTCGAAGTGCGGGACCTTGTACTTGCCCTGGAGCGTGGGCATGCGTTCGTCGCTCAGGGGGATGAACTTCCGCGAGTCCTCCAGGGTGGACCAGATGACGTGCTGGACGCCGGCCTGCTTCGCCACCTGCGCCATACCCCGCGCCTCGGCCCCCTCTTTCTCGGGCGAGAAGTGGTCCCAGAAGAAGGTGACGCAGAACGCGCCATAGGCGCCGCCGAAAGCCTTCTTCAGGCTCTCGGGCTCGTCGATGTTCGCGGCCACGACGTCGGCCCCCAGCGCGGCCACGGCCTTCGCCTTGTCGCTCCCGGGGTCCCGCGTGATCGCGCGCGCCCGGAAAGGTCCGGAGCCGTCGGCCTGGATCGCGCGCACCAGCCCGCCGCCCTGCGCGCCCGTCGCCCCCATCACCGCGATGATCTTCTTGTCGGCCACCGTGCCCTCCTGGCGTGAAAGAAATCCTGCCTGTTGCGGCGCGAACCGGATGGCGCGAACTCGCCCCGGGGCGAGTTGATTCTGGCCCGCGCGCGAGTTGCTGCAGTTGCTGTGAGACGGCCAGGGCGAGCCAGGGACGCGCATCTCGCGCGCTCGCCCTGTCCGGCAGGGTGACCCTCTACTTCGTCGGCGCCCGCTTGCTCGGATCGTCCGCCGGGTTGACGTAGTTCAGGGCGAACGGGCCCGGGCCGCTGACCTGGACGGTGGTGGCCGTCTTGGCCACCGCGTAATGCCTCATCTCCGCCGGCAGCAGCACGTAGCCGCCCGCGGGGAGGTCCTTCATGGCCGCCTTGTCGACCGTCTCGCCCATCCCGAGGGAGAACGTGCCCGCCAGCACGGTCACGTGCTCGTCGGTGGGATGCCAGTGCGGCGCGATCTTGTACCCCGCGGGCATCTTCAGGCGCACCACGAACGTCCCGGCCTCGCCCGGGTTGCCGGACACGACCGTGAACGACGCGCCCTTCTCGAATACGGGCGGCGGATCCCCCCACTTCGCCTGCGCGGGGGTGAACAGGACGTGAGCCGCCTTTCCCGACTGCGCCGACACGACGCCACAGACCGCCGCGAGCATCGCGGCCCAGGCCAGCCTCTTCATCATGACAATCTCCTCTCCGAGTAGAGGCTCGATTCTAGTGCATGGCGAACGGCGCGGGATCAAGCCCCGCCCGCCGGCGCATCCAGGGACCGGATGACGCGGCACGGATTGCCGGCCGCAACGACCCTCGCGGGCAGGTCCTTCACCACGACGCTGCCCGCGCCGACGACGGTCTCCTCGCCGATGGTGACGCCCGGGCACACCACGACTCCCCCGCCCAGCCAGGCGCGCGCGCCGATCGTGATCGGCCGGGCCAGCTCCGGACCGGCCGCCCGCGCCGCCGCGTCGCGCGGGTGATCGGCGGTGAGGAGCTGGACCATCGGCCCCAGCTGCGCCTCCGCGCCGACCACGATGCGCCCGGGATCCAGGAGCACGCCCCCGAAATTGACGAAGACCCCGTCGCCCAGGAAGATGTTCGACCCATAGTCGCAGTGGAACGGCGGCTCGATCCAGACGCGGGCGCCCACCGCCCCCAGCAGCTCGCGCAGCACCCGGGCGCGGAGGATGCCGTCCTCCGGGTCGCTGCGGTTGAGCTCGGCGCACAAGCGCCGCGCGCGCACCCGGGCCGCGACCAGCTCGGGATCGCTGGCCAGGTAGAGGTCTCCGCGCAGCATCTTCTCCCGCTCGCTGGTGGTCACGGTCTCACCGAGGGGGTCGTGCCGTGGGACGGTGACGGAGACCGG
>DAINRN010000153.1:0-2301 GCA_036741815.1 Acidobacteriota bacterium | reverse complement strand
GCGCGCCGGGGGCCGGCGGCCATCGTCGCGGCCGCGTAGGGGTCCACCGGCCGGCCCAGGTGGTAACCCTGGCCGAACTGGACGCCCAGGCCGAGCAGGGCCTTCATCTCGTCCGCGGTCTCGATGCCCTCGGCGATGACGGTGGCCCCGACCCCCGCGCCCATCTCCACGATGGCCTTCACCACCTGCTGGCTCACGCGCTTCTGGTGGACGTCGCGGACGAGCCCCATGTCGATCTTCAGGAAGCTGGCGCCCAGGGTGGCCAGCGTCTCCAGGCCGGAGTAGCCGGCCCCCAGGTCGTCGATGGCGAAGGTGAACCCGAGGGCGAGGAAGGGGTGCATGGCCTCGCGGTAGAGGTTCATGTTCTCGATGACCTGGTGCTCCGTGATCTCCAGCGTGACCATCTGCGGAGACAGGTTCGGGCCCAGGTAGTCGAGGACGCCGCGCCCGAGGAAGCTCGTGTCGCGCACGGTGGAGGGGATGGTGTTGAGGAACAGCCGGCCCGGCGCGCCATAGGCCAGCCAGTCCACGAAACCCTGCCGCCGGCAGGCCCGCTCCAGCTCTTCCACCACGCCGTGACGCGCGGCGGCGGTGAAGAGAGCCGCGGGCGACTCGAGGTCGCTGCCCCGGGGTCCCCGTGACAGGCCCTCGTGCCCGGCCACGGTCGCGCTCTCGATGTTCATGATCGGCTGGAAGGCCGTCCAGATCTTCCGGTTGTAGATGATCTCCAGCACCGACTCGCGCTCGTCGCGCTCGCGCAGGCGGCGGCGGAGGTCCGCCGAGTCGAGCGCGTCCTCGAGCAGCCGGGAGATCTGGCGCTCCTCGCCCTCCAGCGGGCTGTGCAGCACGAAGCCGTACCCGACGCCGATCATGGGCCTCTCGCGCAGGTACGGCAGCGTCAGGCGGGCCACGCGGGGGGTGATGAAGTCCTCCACGCGGTCGGCCAGGTGGCGCAGATCCAGGGCGGCGAAGGGGCCGCCCTGCCGCTTCTTGCCCAGGAAGAGGATGAAGCGGTCGCCCTCCCGCTGGTCGAGGGTCAGGAGATCGCCTTCGCGGAAGCGGTCCTTCAGCTCCAGGACCAGGGAATCGATCTGCTCGCGGACCGCCTGGTACGTCGAGCCGCCGAACTGGCGCTCCACCCGGGCCAGCGGGTGCAGGTCGATCACGAGCGCGCCCAGCCCGCCCTGCTCCCCCAGCATGCGCGCGACCTCCGCGTAGACGTCGCGGTAGGTGGGGATGCCGCTCACGCGTTCATTGTCCGCGCGGGGGTGGTGGTGTCAAACCGGGCCGTCCGCGCGGCGGGCCCCCGCCCGCGTGGCCGCCCAGAGGGCCCAGCCGACGGCCATGATCGCCAGCAGGATCCAGGCCTGGGTGAAGGTGCGGGTGCTGAGGAGCCATGCGCAGAACCCGATGCCCGCCACCGCCACCGCCGCGCCCGCGGGAACGCGGAATTCCGGTGCCTCCATCCCCGCCTGCCGGCGGAAGACGAGCAGCGACCCGCAGACCAGGCCGTAGGTGACCAGGCGGACGATGGCCGAGATCGTCGCGTTGGCCGCGAAGCCGCCGGCCAGCCCGAAAGCCAGTCCAGCAACCGCGAACGCGTAGATGGCGACGTCCGGGGTGCGGAAGCGCGGGTGGACGCGGGCCAGCGCCGCGGGCAGCTCGGCCCGCTCCGCCATCGAGTACAGGATGCGCGGCGTGGCCAGCGTCGCCCCCACGGTCCAGCCGTACGTAGAGATCATGGCGGCCAGGCTGGCGAAGGTGGTCCCGGCGGCGCCCATCAGGACCGCGAACGCCGCGGCCACCGGGGCCCGCACCGATGCCGCGTGCGGCACCAGCCCCACCACCGCGAGCTGCACCAGGGCGTAGACGCTGGCGATGATGGCCAGGGCCGTGAGCAGCGCGAACGCCGAGTCCCGGCGCGGGTCCTTCGCCTCGCTCGCGGGGATGAGGGCGGCCTCGAACCCGCCGTACGCGAAGACCAGCAGCAGCACCGCCTGCGTCCAGTCGGGGACGGCCACGGCCTGCGTGGCCAGGACGTCCGACCGGATGCGCGCCACCCCGAGCACCGCGAGCAGGAGCAGCGGCAGCAGCTTGGCCACGGTGAAGGCGTCCACGGTGCGCGAGCCCTGGCGCACCCCGACGACGTTGAGCACGGTGACCAGCGCGGTCACCGCGCACATCACCACCGCGCGGCCCGCCGCCGCGCCCGCCGCGGGGACCAGCTGCGCCAGGTAGTCCACGAAGACGTTGAGGTTCGCCGCCATCGAGGTCACGCGGATCCAGAAGCTCAGCCAGCCC
>DAINRN010000152.1:3344-7642 GCA_036741815.1 Acidobacteriota bacterium | reverse complement strand
GCGGACTTCGACCTCAACCACCCGCTGTGGTCCGCGCGCCTCCTCCGGGAACGGCCGGGGGCGATCGCCGAAGTGCATCGGGCCTACCTGGAGGCCGGGGCCGACTGCATCACGACCGCCAGCTACCAGGCCACGACCTTTGGCTTCCGACGCGCCAGGGCGACGGCCGCCGAGGCCGTGGGCCTCCTGTGGCGGTCGGTGGAATTGGCCCTCGCGGTTCGCGATGCCTTCTGGGCCGGCGCCTCGGGCGAGGGTGCGAGCGGCCGGCATCGTCCCCTCGTGGCGGCCAGCGTCGGCCCCTACGGCGCCTTCCGGGCCGACGGGTCGGAGTACACGGGCGCCTACGACCTCGGCCTCGACGGGCTCCTGGACTTCCATCGCGAGAGGATGCGGCTGCTCCTCGAAGCGGGCCCGGACCTGCTGGCCTGCGAGACCATCCCGTCCGCGGTCGAGGCGCGCGCCCTCGCCCGGTTGCTCGCCGAGCTCCCCGGTGCACTCGCCTGGGTGAGCTTCAGCTGTCGTGACGCCGCGCGGCTCTGCGACGGCACGCCCTTCGTCGACGCCGTGCGCACGGTGGCCGCCGTCCCCCAGGTCGCGGCCGTGGGCGTGAACTGCACCGCGCCCTCTCATGTCGAGAGCCTGCTGCGCGCGGCGGCCGCGGTCACCGACAAGCCGCTCGTGGCCTACCCCAACTCCGGCGAGACCTACGACGCGGCGGCCAGGGCCTGGCGCGGGACGTCCGATCCCCTGGACTGGGGCGAGCGCGCCCGTGCCTGGCGGGCCGCCGGCGCCCGCCTCGTGGGCGGGTGCTGCCGGACGGGTCCCGACCACGTCCGCGCCGTGCGGGCCGCGCTCCGCTGCTGATAGCGGTTGACCGCGATAGAAAGCAAGTGGTGAACGCTCACCTGTCCGGGGGCCGATCCTGGGGCCGATCGTCGGAACGACGCCGAACCAGACGGTCGATTTCCCGCTCGATAGCACCTATCGTGCAGGGCCCGGGAAGGGAGCGGGTCTCACCGAAGAGGTCCTTCTTGTCGATGGGCTGAGCGGCGCAGACGGCATCGTCGCCTCGGCCCCGGGCCGGGCTCCACGCGATGGGGACGTAGTAGGGACCGAACAGAGGCGGCCCTGCCGGTATGCTCGTCCCGCAGGTCGCACCCGGAAACTGGAGGTTGTGCCCTTCGTTCCAGAAGGTCGGGCCCCCGCAGTTCTCTCCGGCGTTTCCCGCCACGATGGTGTTGGCCAGGAGCACCGGGGTCCAGGTGGGCATGATCTGCTGCTTCACGACCCGGATCCCGTCGCCGGCGTTGTCGGCGATCGTGCTGTTGATGAAGTGGACCCGACTTCCATAGATGGGGAATCGGAACAGGTTGATCCAGGGGGGCAGGATGGCCAGGGCCGCTCCACCGCCCGGGGCGTGGTTACGGGCCAGCAGGCTGTTCACGACCCGGGAGCCGCGCGCATGGAAGTTCTCGAGCTGGAGGAAGAGCGCGCCCCCCTGAACCGCGGCCTCGTTGCCGAGGAAGATGCTCTGGGCCACATCGACGCCCATGCCTCCCACCGCCACCGCGCCGCCGTTCCGGGAGGCCTCGTTCTGGGAGAAGATCACGTTCCGCAGGGTCAGCATGCCGTCGTTCGCAACGCTGCCGGGGGCCATGGCGATCGCTCCCCCATCGCGCGCGGTGTTCTTCACGAAGTTGGTGTGGGTGATGAACAGCCGGGGAGCGACTCCGTTAGACGCATTCGAGCGGTAGACCGCTCCGCCGTCGAGGGTGGCGACGTTCGCCTCGAACCGGCCGTGCCGGATCTCCAGGCTCTCGCCGGACGTCACCTGGATGGCGCCCCCGTGGAGGGCGCGGTTGCCGAAGAACGTCACCCGCTCCAGCTCGGAAGGACCCCACGCCGCGAGGGCGCCTCCCACGTAGCCTCGGTTGCCGATGAACTCGGTCCGGTCGCGGATGACCAGGGTCCCTCCGGAGACGAGCAGGGCGCCCCCGAAGAATCCGGCCTCGTTGTTCCAGAAATGGCTGCGCTCGATCTCCACCCGGGCCCCATAGGCCTTGATGGCGGTGGCCCGGTTGTCGGTGAAGAAGCTGTCCCGGATGGTCAGGCTCCCCCCTACCGTGCGGATGGGCCCGGTATTGGCCCGCAGCTCGCTGCTCTGGATCAGGATGTCGCCGCCGTAGGCGTTCTGGATCACGCCCCCGTCCTGCACACGGTGTTCGTCGGTCACCGGAGTGCTCGACCCGGGGAACGGCAAGGGATGCGGACGCGGGTCCTTGCCTCCGGTGATGGTGACGTTGCGCAGGGTCAGCCTCGCCCCTTGCCGCAGGCGGAACAGGGATTGGAGGTCATCACCCGTCAGGGTCATGACCCCGCCCCCGTCGATCGTCACCACGCCGGCGATCTCGTGGGTGAAGGTGACCCGCAGCTTGGTCTGGCCTCCGCAGTCGAAGCGGACGGTGCCCCCGGCGGACAGGGCCCGGGTCAGGTCGTACTGGCTCCCGGGCACGTTGTCGGTGCCGCACAGGCTGACCCAGACGTCCGGCTCGCCGTTCGAGAGGGCGGCCGTCCCCAGCACCCCGAGCAGGGACAGCGCGACGGCCATTCTCTTCATGTCTCGACCCCTACTTCCGATCGATGACGATGGGGTCCGTGCGAGGCATCCCCGCCACGGACAGGTCCAGCCTGAACGTGGCGCCCGTGCGGGGGTGGCGGAACGTGACGATGCCGTCGCCCTCGGCCACGATGACATCGCCCTCGCCCAGCTTCCAGTCATCGGTGTCATAGGTCGTGATGGTGCCGTTGACGGCCAGGATGCCCCACTCGTCCGTGGCCTTGGCCGCCCGCAAGGGATCGAAGAGGATCGTGCGCCCATCCTCCGTGACATACGAAAACATGACCAGGCCGGGCCCGACGGCCCCGACCGGATTGGGATTGCGGCTCTTCACCCCCGTACTAAACGTCTGGAAGCGGCTTTCCATCTGAGCCCCGGTGAGGCCATCGGGAACGTCGACGGCTTCCAGGAACCCGTACTGCTTGCTCTCGGACGAGCAGTAGGGGAACCTCCCGGGGTCGTCTCTCTCCGCCGACGTGCAGGAGTCCTCCATCTCTTCACAGGGCTGGCCGTCCGGGCAGTCGGCGATGTAGAGGGCCACGAAGTAGTAGGGCCCGGGGCTGTTGACGAGCAATTCGTTCGCGTCGGGGTCCTGGATCTCGGGCAGGAAGCACGGGGCGGAGTTGATGAAGCGCCAGGGGCCATCGACCGTCGTGCAGCTGTTGTAGTGCTCCGGTAGCTGCGGGTTCAGACCGCAGGCGAAGTTCCGGGTGACACAGGTGTTGCCGTCGTGGTCCTCCCCGCCCTCGAACCGGATGAGGCGGTTGCGGTCCACAAGACCCGCGGCCGGGATGAGGACGGTGGGCAGGGCCGCCCCGCGGTCCTCGGGCCGGCCGGCCCAGGCCACTCGGTTGGCCGGTCCCGTGGTCACGCCACCCGCCGAGAGCAGGAAGCCACGCGCGCCGGCGTAGACCTCGACGCCCTCATGGTGGATGCGCTGGAGGTAGGGGGCGTAGGGCGTGCTCTTGTCGACGGCCAGGTCCACCACGGCGGTGGGCATGCGGTAGCTGCTGACCGCGGCGTAGATCATCTCCTGCACGCGGCCGTTCTGTCCCTCATGATCCTCCTTGGGTAGCAGCCCCGTCAGTCCCGACAACACGAGGAAGCGGTTGACCTGGTGGTCGGCCCCTTTGATGGCCTGGAAGAGATCCGTGTTGCTGGTCTCATCCGTGAGGCGGCGGAAGGGCACCACTCGGCGCCCGTTCGTGCTCCCCACCGCGAACTTGGCGGAGAGGTAGTCGAGGACCATCGCCGCCGCCAGCTGGACGTTCGAGTCGTCGGCGAAGTCGTACATGTTGAGGATGGCGTTGATGCTGTAACGCTGGTAGGGACGGGCGTGGTACTCGTCGAAATCGTCCCTCAGGAAGTCCTGGAAGTGCTCCAGCATCCAGGACCGGAGCCCGTTCTTCTGGTTGTCGAGCTGAGAGGGAGACGCGTACCCGGCCCGGATCTCGTTGGTGAGGTAGCGGGAGGTCTCCATCATCAGGAGGTGGTTCTCCGACTCCGGGATGCGACAGGCCGCGAAGAGGTTGAAGACGGGCAGCCAGCCACAGACGGCCGTGAAGGCCAAGGGCTCCCCCGTGACGATTGCGGCCGTGGCCGCTGCCGCCGCCGCGACCTCCATGGCCACCAGGGGGCCCACCAGCTGCGCCGCCCAGAGGACACCCAGGACGACGATCAT
>DAINRN010000152.1:0-3334 GCA_036741815.1 Acidobacteriota bacterium | reverse complement strand
AGAAGAACAGGAACTCCCAGATGTCCCAGTAAGCGCCGGCCACGTCCTCGAAGAAGTCGCCGAAGTCAGCGGCGAACTCGTAGTGGTCCGCGCGCTCCTGGGGCGTCCCCGTCCCGTCTTCCGTGTTCCCGCAGTCGTAGACCGAGTACGATTGCAGGCCCTCGCCTCCGTCCAGGGTCAGCAGCTTGTCGCGCACCTTGGAGAGCGTATCGGGCTCGAGCACATCGAGCGGCGTGCCGTTCAGGGCCTTCGGTCGCATCTCCAGGATGCGGACCAGATTGCGGAGGACGACGTCGTACTCGCCTTGGGTCACGGGTTCGAGGGCCACGATGCCCAGGCCGCTGCGGCAGGGGAGGCCGCTGGAGCCCGCCTTCATGCCCCGCTCAGGCAACGCCTTCAAGCCCCGGTTGACGTCGGCCTTCAGGGCCTGGCGCAACGTCTCTTCGGCATCCGGCCGCTCGGTGGTGTTGCGAGGGCAAGGTCCCTTGTCGAGCGGGACGTTGGCCCGGAAAGCCACCCTTGCCGCGGAGCTTCCCACCGTGAGCTGGTAGTACTTGAAGATCTTGCCGATGACCAGGGCGGTCAGCTCCTCGCGATGAAGGTTATCGTCGGGCGTGCTGTCGCTGCTGACATTGGCCACTTCCCGGTCGAAGATGTCACCGAGGCCGCAGGCGGCGGCATCGATGACGATCTGCGCGCGTCGGTCGAAGTCCTTGATGCTCGCCGCGGCGTTGGCCGGTATCGTGAGCTGAGAGAAATCGAAGGCGTCCTGAGCGTACAGGACGGCCTGACGCTCGCGCAGGATCGGCTCGGTTGCGAGAAGCGCGGCCAGGAAGACGCTCAAGAAGGCGGGCCGGCGCATGGTGACCTCCGATCCCGCGGCGATTGTAACGTCCCCGTGGTACAAAGCGGCTAGGAACCCTGGAGGCTGCCATGTCCGAAGCGTCGAAGGTCGCCCTCCCCCGCCTGGTGCTCGTTCCGGCGCTGATCACACTGGGCGTGACCCTGCTTCGGCTCGTCGGCGAGCTGAAGCAATGGTCGCCGTCGCTGTTCAACCGCGACGCCGGTGGAGGCGGGGCCCTGATCGGGATCGTGTGGCTCATCCCCGTGTTCGGGATCTACTTCGCCCTGAACCTGGCCCACGCGGACGAGGGCTCCGTGAGGGTCGGGAAGACGCTGGGCTGGGCCGCCCTGGCCTTCGTGATCAATACCGCCCTGGGGTTCGGATCCTTCGCGGTCGTCAAGAGCCCGGTCGCGCAGCTCGGGATCTTCGCGCTGACCTCGTGGCTGGCCGTCTTCGCCGCGCGGCCGGGCTGGCCGGCCCTGTGGCGCGTCCTGCTCGCCTACGGTTTCGCGGCCCGCATTCCGGTTCTGATCGTCATGTTCCTCGCCATCTTCGGGGGATGGGACTCGCACTACGCCAAGCCGCGGCCGGACTTCCCGGCCATGGGACCGTGGGGCCTGTTCTTCTGGACGGCGCTGCTCCCGCAGTTCTCCGTCTGGATCTACCTGACCGTCGTCGGCGGTCTGCTGTTCGGCGCGCTCGCGATCGGGATCCGACGGCTGATGGCCGGGCCGGCCACCACCCCCGCGCGGGCCTAGGAGGGCGGAATGCGCACCCGGATCCTGGCGATGACGATGGCGTTGGCCGTGGCCGGCGCCGCGCGCGCCGACGACGGCGAGGCGCTGCGTGAGGCGGCGCGGCGGGGAGACCTGGCGGTCGTGCGGAAGCTGCTCGACGGCGGTGTCAAGCCGGACAGCGAGGGCCGCCACGGGTTCACGGCGCTGATGATGGCCGTCGGCGAGGGGCACACCGAGGTCGCGCGGCTGTTGGTGGAGCGCGGGGCCGACGTGAACGCGCGCGAGCGGTTCTTCCGCTCCACCGTCCTGGCCAACGCGGCGCGCGCGAAGAAGCCCGACCTGGTGCGGTGGCTCCTCGAGAAGGGCTCGACCGACGCCGACGCGGCGATGGACTTCGCCGTGGAGGCCGGCGACGTGGCGCTGGTGCGGCAGGCCCTGGCCAGCGGCCACCTCGAGCCGCTGGACCTGATGGCATACCGGAAGATGGCCGAGGCCAAGGACTCGAAGGTGTCGGCGGAAGTCCGGGCCGTCTTGAGCACGGCCACCGTATCGCGGCCGGCACGCAAGCCGTTCGCGGCGGATCCGCGCCGGCTCGCCGCCTATGCCGGACGTTACGGCGGAGGCGACAAGCCCGAGGCGACCGTCACCGTGCGCGAGGGCGGGCTGGTCGTGGCCCTCCCCGGCCAGCCGGAGCTGGTCGTCCGTCCCTTCGCGGAGGACCAGTTCGAAAACGCGGCCGGCGACGTGGCCGTCGCGTTCGGCGGGCGCGCGGGGACGATCGAGGGCATGAGCATCAACCGGGCCGGCGACGTCACGCGCTATGGCGTGGCCGCGCCGCAGCCGCAGGCCCTGGCCAAGGCGGAGACGCCAGTGGCCGAGAAGGCCGCGCGGGCCGCGGCGCGCCCCTGGCCTTCCTTCCGGGGCGAGGGCGCGGCGGGCTCGGGCGACGGGCAGGGCGCGCCGCTCACCTGGAACGTGGGGACGGGCGAGAACATCCGCTTCAAGACCAAGGTCCCGGGCCTCGCGCTGAGCAGCCCCATCGTTCACGGGAACCGCATCTTCGTCACCACCGCTATCGGCTCGTCCGGCAAGGAAGAGACGTTCCGCACCGGCCTGTACGGCGATCCCGACTCGGTGGACGACCTGTCCGAGCATTCCTACCGCCTGCTGGCCCTGGACACGAAGACGGGCGCGATCGTCTGGGACCGCGAGGTCCACCGCGCCAAGCCCACGGTCAAGCGCCACCTCAAGTCGAGCCAGGCCAATGCCACGCCCGTCACCGACGGCCAGCGCGTCTACCTCCTCTTCGGCGCCGTCGGTGTGCTGGCGGCCTACGACTTCGACGGCCGCGAGGCCTGGCGCCGCGACGTGGGCGTGATGGAGGTCAGCGACCCCATCGCCGCCGCGGCGCAGTGGGGCCACGCCAGCTCGCCCATCCTGTACGGCGACCTGCTCATCGTCCAGGCCGACCGCGTGAAGGACTCCTACCTGGCCGCCTTCCGGGCGAAGACCGGGGAGCCCGTGTGGCGTGTGGCCCGCGACGAGCCGTCCACTTGGTCCACGCCCAACGTCCTGCGCGCCGCCAGCGGAGACGAGCTGATCACCAACGGCCAGAAGATCCGCGCCTACGAGCCCGCCACCGGCAAGCTGCTGTGGACGCTGGGGCCGAACTCGGAGGTGGTGGTGGCGACTCCGGTGATGGCGGAGGGGATGGCCCTCGTCACCGCCGTGCCCGCGGGCACGCTGGATGGCG
>DAINRN010000151.1:0-7644 GCA_036741815.1 Acidobacteriota bacterium | reverse complement strand
CCGCGGCCCGCGTCGGTCTCACGCCTGGCGAGATCGTCCGGGCCGTGCGCGTGGGCCTCGTGGGCGAGGAGTTCTCGCAGATGTGGATCGGGCAGCGCCGCTTCGACCTCGTGCTGCGCGCGCAGGACGACCGGCGGCGCGACGCGGCGGCCATCCGGGCGCTCCTGCTCGACGGCCACGACGGGACCAAGGTACCGTTGGGCCAGGTGGCCAGGATCGAGGAGGCCTTCGGCCCCGCGGCCGTGCGCCGCGAGGCGGGCAGCCGCAGGATCGCCGTCGAGGCCACCGTATCCGGCCGCGATCTCGGCGGCACCGCCGAGGAAGTCCGGGAGAGGCTGGAGAAGGGTCTGCCGCTTCCCACCGGCTATTTCTTCGACGTGGGCGGGCGCGTCGAGAGCCAGCGGCGTGCGACACGCGCGCTACTCGTCTCGGGCGCGGCGGCCTTGCTCGCCGTGTTCGTGCTGCTGTACCTCGCGCTCGGCACCGCGGCGGAGGCGGCGGTGATCCTGGCCACGCTGCCCAGTGCGTTCGTCGGCGGCATCCTCGCCCTGCTCGTCGCAGGAGAGACCTGGAACGTCTCGTCGCTCGTCGGCCTCATCGGCCTGTTCGGGATCGCCGTGCAGAACGGCCTGGTCCTCGTCGCCCAGACCCGAGGGCTGCTCGCCGAAGGCAAGCCCTTCGCGCGGGCGCTGGAAGAGGCCAGCATCGGCCGAGTCCGCCCGAAGCTGATGACCGCCGGCTGCGCGATCCTCGGCCTGCTGCCGCTGCTCGTGCTCCGCCTGCACGGCACCGAGTTGGAGAGGCCGCTCGCCATCGTGATGATCGGAGGCCTGCTCACCTCCACCCTGTTCACGCTCCTCGCGCTGCCCACCTTCTACATGCTCATGCATCAGGTGCAGGAGCGCCTGCATGCGCGGCGCCCGATGGTAGTGGAGGAGGGCTGAGGTGGCGACCCTGGTCGAGCGGCGGTCTCACCTGCGCCACGCCCTGCGCCTCGAGTACCTGACGGTGGGGTGGAACGTGGTCGAAGGAGTGGTCGGCGTGACGGCCGCGCTGGCCGCCAACAGCGTCGCGCTCCTGGGGTTCGGCGTCGACAGCTTCGTGGAGACGGCCTCGGGCTTCATCCTGATCTGGCGCCTCCGAGCCGAAGGAGAGCGCGCCGGCGCGGAGGAGATCGAGCGTCTGGAACGTCGGGCGCAGCGGCTCGTGGCTGCCTCGCTCTTCCTGCTGGCCGCTTATGTCGGCGTGGACGCCGTCCACGCGCTCGCGACGAAGGAGCGCCCGGGCCCGACGCTCGTCGGTCTCGCCCTCACCGCCCTGTCGCTGGCCGTCATGTGGTGGCTGGCCAGGGCCAAGAGGCGCGCCGCCAAGCAGCTCGCAAGCCGTGCGCTCGAGGCGGACGCCTTCCAGACCACCGCGTGCTGGTGGCTGTCGCTCATCGCTCTCGCCGGCCTGGGCTTGAACGCCGCCCTGGGGTGGTGGTGGGCCGACCCCCTCGCGGCGCTCGGAATGACGATTTTCCTGGTTCGCGAGGGGCGTGAGGCCTGGAAGGGCGAGGAGTGTTGCGCTTGACGGTCAGGCCCCGCCTCGCGATCGCCGCGGCGGCGTTCATCGCGTTCGGCGTCGCCGCATTCTTCATCTACGGCGAGACGCGCCGTGCCGAAAGGGACCGGCACGCCATCCTGAACCAGATGCGCGAGCTCGAAAGGATGATCCGGGACCATGACGGCAAGCTCTTCCTGGAGGTGGAATCGGAACACAAGGGGGATAGACCGGCGGACGATCCCAATCATGACGCGATGCTCCGCGACTTCGAGGTGCTGTCACACCTGGACGGCTTCAGGATCAAGGATGTGGTCGTACTGGTCCAGGGGGACGCGGCAACGGCCACCTACCGGGTCGAGGGCCGACCGCGAGACGTCCATATTCCCGGTCTCGCCGTGCATCCGGTGGTGGTTCCCAGAGGTGGAGAGATTCAGTTCCTCCGCCGCAGCGGCGGATGGGCGATGACGGCGCATCGATTCGTTCCCTGAGGTAGTGGTCCCATCCATAGTGGACGCCGGATCCCTGAAAAACCGGGGGGGCCATACGGCCCCCCCGGTCCGGTCCTTAGGTGCCTAGCAGCACGAACCGCCGTTGCAGCAGTCGGCCCCAGGCGCACAGCAATCGGCGGTCGCGGCAAGAACAGGGCCCGCGATTCCCGCGATTCCCAGGACAGCAACGAACACGGCGGCAAGCAGCTTTCTCGTCATGACGTTCTCCTCGTCGGATAGGCATTCGCCCGCACCGACAAACAACCAAGGGTTGAACGGCGTTAGAGAACGAACTGGCGAGAAATCAGATCCGCAGCACGAGGGGCGGCAGCTTCGAGGGAATCGGTGGGTTGAACGCTCCCTCGGCAGGTTTCGCGTCGGCCACGGTGTGCGGGCCGTGGGGGAACGACGTAGCGGTGGACGCTGCCTGCGGCGGCGGGGTGGGGACCCCGGCGAGTGCGGCATCGCCACAAGCCTTGGTGGGCGCAGCGACGGCACGGTTATCGGTACAGCAGTCGTGAGCGCGAGCCACCTGCTGCCAACAGAGACCAAGCCCGGAGCACGCCAGGATGGCTACGAGGGCGGACCATGCGGTGAGGCGGCGACGACGGCGGTGCACGTCTCAATGAGACCATTTCCCAGGGGGTCGGTCAAACGGAATGCTCTACCCAACGGCCGGTAGTGGGGGCCTGCTGCATTGACTTCACCGTGGCTCGCCGTTAGCATCCGGCGTTTCGCCGTCCGATGATTCGCAGCACCTGCCACCATGCAACCTGGTAGCCCTCCCCGCCCCGGCTCGAGGCCGCAGATCGGCATCGGCGGCTGCCGCATCGGGCCGCGCGCGAAGGCGCTGGTGGCCGAGGTGCTCGACAGCAACCGGCTCTCCGCCGGGCCGGTGACCGCGCGGTTCGAGCACCAGGTCGCCGAGCTGCACAGGGCCCGCTACGGCCTCTTCTGCAACAGCGGCACGAGCGCGCTGCAGATCGCGCTGGCCGCGCTCAAGGAGCGGGACGGTTGGGCGGACGGCGACGAGGTGCTGGTGCCCGCGGTGACCTTCATCTCCACCTCGAACGTCGTCCTCTACAACGGCCTCCGGCCCGTCTTCGTCGAGGTGGAGCCGGAGACGTACTGCATCGATCCCGCGCGGATCGAGGAGCGGATCACCGCCCGCACCCGGGCCATCATGCCCGTGCACGTGGGCGGCCTGCCCTGTGAGATGGACGCGGTCATGGAGATCGCGCGGCGGCGCAAGCTCCGCGTGGTCGAGGACTGCGCGGAGGCCATGTTCGCGCGCTACAAGGGCGCGCCCGTGGGCAGCTTCAGCGACATCGCCTGCTTCTCCACCTACGTCGCGCACATGATCAGCACCGGGGTGGGAGGCCTGTGCACCACCGACGAAGCCGACTTCATGGTGATGCTCAAGAGCCTCATGAACCACGGCCGCGACTCGATCTACACGCGCATCGACGACGACCAGGGGATGGAGGGCCGGCGGCTGTTCGAGGTGGCGGCCCGGCGGTTCTCGTTCGTGCGGCTGGGCCACAGCTTCCGGTGCACGGAGATGGAGGCGGCGCTCGGGCTGGCGGAGCTGGAGCAGCGGGAGGCCAACTGCGCCCGCCGGCGACAGATCGCGGCGCGCTACGACGCCGGGCTGGCCGACCTCGAGGGCCGGCTGCAGCTCCCGCGCACGCGGCCGGGCGCGGAGCACGTCTTCATGTTCTACGCGATCACGGTCACGGACGCGCGGACGACCCGCGACGCGATCGTGGCCTGGCTCGAGGACCACGCCATCGAGACGCGCTACGTCCTGCCCCTCATCAACCAGCCGGTCTACCGCGGGATCTTCGGCGACATCGAGAAGGACTATCCGGTCGCGGCCCGGATCAACCGCTCCTCGCTCTACGTCGGGTGCCACCCGGAGATGAGCGACGACGACGTCGAGTACGTGATCGAGGCGTTCCACGCCTTCTTCCGGGAGAAGCGATGACGCCGGACGTGGCCGGCGGGACCGACCTGTCGCGCAAGAGCCGCGGCCTGCCCGCGCGCAGGAAGGGGGGCGACCGGCCGCCGCGCATCCGGTGCCAGATCTGCCGCGGAAAGACGCTGGCCGGCCTCGACCTCGGCCACCAGCCGGTCGGCGACCTCGTGCTTTCGCGGGCCGAGCTGAACAAGCCCGAGACCTTCTATCCGATGCAGCTCTTCCACTGCACGGACTGCGGCCTGACCCAGCTCGGCTACACCGTGGACCCGCGCGTGGTCTACAAGAACTTCCCCTTCGTGAGCGGCACGACCCAGACCGCCACCCGCCACCTGCAGACCCTGCCGCCGCAGCTCGTGCGCATGGGCGGGCTGACGAAGGAGTCGTTCGCGCTCGACATCGGATCCAACGACGGCACCCTGCTCAAGGCCTATCTCCCTTTCGGCATGAGGTTCCTGGGCGTGGATCCCTCGGGCGACCCCGTGCGCATCGCCAACGAGCAGGGAATCCCCACCCTGCACGCGTTCTTCAACGAGGAGACGGCGGGCATCATCAAGGACGGCCACGGCCAGGCGGACGCCATCACCGCCGCCGGCGTCTTCGGCCACATCGCCGATCTGGACGCGGTGATGGTGGGGGTCAAGAAGCTCCTGGCGCCGCGCGGCATTTTCGCCACCGACTCCCAGTACTGGCTGGCCATGGTGGAGCGCGGGCACTACGACAACATGTTCCACCAGCACCTGCGGTACTACGCGATGCGGCCGCTCCAGCGGCTCTTCGGGAAGTACGACATGGAGGTCTTCGACGTCGAGCGGTCCGAGGTCTACGGCGGGTCCATCCGCGTGTTCGCCTGCCATCGCGGCGCCTACCCCGAAGCGCCGCGGGTAGGGGAGCTGCAGGCGGTGGAGGATGCGGCCCGGCTCTACGACCCCGCGACCAACGACCGTTTCCGCGCGGAGAGCGAGGCCCGCAAGCGCAAGCTGTTCGACACCGTGTACGGCCTGGCCCGGCAAGGTAAGAAGGTCATCGGCATCGGGGCCCCGGCCAAGGCCTCCACAGTGTGCAACTACTGCCGGCTCGGCCCCGACCTCGTGGAGTACGTGACGGAGGTGAACCCCCTGCGCATGGGCAAGTACCTGCCCGGCGTCCACATCCCCATCGTGGACGAGGAGCGGATGTTCACGGACGAGCGGCCGGCCGACGCCGGGATCCTCTTCGCCTGGAACTACCGCGACGAGATCGAGCCGAAGCTGCGGGCCCGCGGCTTCAAGGGTGAGATCGTCTGCCCGTGAGCGGCGAGGCCGGCGCCGGGACCATCCTCTTCGGAGGCAGCGGGTTCCTCGGGCCCTACATATTGAAGATGTGCCCCGAGATGGTCTCGGTGGGCCGGAACCCCCCGCCCACGGACAACCGCCACATCCCGGTGGCCAGCCTGGCCGACCTCGGCGCGCTCGAGGACGTGGCGTTCGACAAGGTCGTCTACATCATCGGCAACACCGACCACCACAACCTGGAGAAGGACATCCTGCCGCGCGGGGAGCCCACGGCCTTCGACTACCACCTGATCCCCCTCGTGCAGACCCTCGAGCAGCTCAAGCAGCGTCCCATACGGAAGTTCATCCACTTCTCGTCGATCCTGCTGTACGACGACAAGAAGATCACGCTGCCCGTCTCCGAGCACGCCCCCATCGACCCCTACAAGAACCGCTACGTCCTGAGCAAGTACCTGGCGGAGGAGGCCTCGAAGTTCTACGCGCGCGGGATGCCGGTCATCACCGTCCGGCTGTCCAACATCTATGGTCCCACGCCGCTCGTCCGCTACGACCTCATCCACGTCCTGTGCCGGACGCTGCTCGTGGAAGGCACGGCCAGGGTGTGGAGCACGAA
This sequence comes from Acidobacteriota bacterium, assembly GCA_036741815.1. Taxonomy (GTDB): domain Bacteria; phylum Acidobacteriota; class Vicinamibacteria; order Fen-336; family Fen-336; genus DAINRN01. The sequence continues at coordinate 1,746 of DAINRN010000151.1, read as the reverse complement.
GCCGGAGCGCGACTTCATCTACGTGGAGGATGTGGCGGCGGCGGTGGCGAAGCTGCTGGACAGCGACTACGCGGGCACGCTGAACCTGGGCACGGGCACGATGACGCCGGTGCGGCGCGTGGTGGACCTGCTGCGCGAGCTGTCCGGCTGTCCCATCGAGGACAAGGGCGTCCCCGTGCAGGGCCCGATGCGCTTCCAGTGCGACCGGACGACCCTCGACCGCGTCATCGAATGGGAGCCGCGGGTGAGCGTGGAGGAGGGGGTGCGGCGCACCTGGGAGGCCATGCGGTCGTACGCGGCGCGGTGAGACCGCGCCTCGGGATCAACGGCTGGCGCATCCACGGCCAGCGCACGGGCGTGGGCCGGTACCTGCTGAACGTTGTGCGGCACTGGACGCGGGAGGCGGTGGGGGACCGCTTCGCGGAGGTCACGATCTACACGGCCCGCCCCCTCGACCGAGCCGAGGTGCCGCTGCCCGAAAACGTACGCGAGGTCGTGCTGCCGTCCGACCATCCGATGCTCGTGTGGGAGAACCTGCGCCTGGCCCCCGCGGCCTCGGACGACGTCCTCTTCTGCCCCTCCTACTCGAGGCCGCTCCGCGCGCGCGGGCGCACGGTCGTGGCCACCGCGGACGCGGTGTCGGTGCTCCACCCCGAGCTGTTCCCGCCCGCGGTGCGCTTCTTCTACAACCCGCTGTACGGGTGGAGCGCGCGCCATGCGACGCGCGTGGTGGCGGCCACGGAGGCCTCGCGGCAGGACATCGGCCGCGGCTGGGGTGTCCCCCTGGAAAGGATCAAGGCCGTGCCGCTGGCTCCTGCGGACGTCTTCCGGCCCCTCGACGACCGCGCCGCGATCGCGCAGGCCCGCGCCCGCCACGTGGGCGGCGACGCTCCGTTCTTCCTGTTCGTGGGCAAGCTCTCGGGCCGCCGCAGCCTCCCCCCGCTCCTCGAGGCCTTCGCCCAGCTCAAGCGCGCGGGCTCGCCGCACAAGCTCCTGCTCGTGGGCCTGAACCCGCGCCAGCTCGACCTCGGCCGCCTGACGTCCGAGCTGGGCGTCGCGCCGGACGTGAAGCACGCCGGCTACGTGACGGACGGCGAGCTGGCCGCCCTGTACAACGCCGCCGAGGCCTTCGTGATGCCGTCGGTCTACGAGACGGTGTCCCTCCCGGTCATGGAGGCCCAGGCCTCGGGCACGCCCGTGATCTGCATCGACACCCCGGGCATGCGCGAGGTCACGGGGGGGGCCGCCCTCCTGGTGCCGCGCCTGGAGAAGCAGCCCCTGCTGGAAGCCATGGCCGCGCTGGCCGCGAACCCGCAGCGTCGCCGGCAGCTCTCCGCGGACGGCCTCGTCAACGCGCTGCGCTACTCCTGGCGCCGCTGCGCGGCCGAGACCCTGGACATACTGCATGAAGCCGCCGGCTGCTGACGCCGGACGGGCCGTCGTGACCGGGGGGACCGGCTTCATCGGGTCCCACCTCGTCGAGGAGCTGGTCCGGCGCGGCGCGCGGGTCGTGGTCATCGACGACATGTCGTCGGGCCGCCCAGGGAACATCGCCGCGGTGGAGGACCGCGTCGAGCTGGTGAGGCTGGACCTCGCACGGGACGACCCGCGCCCGGCCCTGGCCGGCGCCGACACCGTCTTCCATCTCGCCGGTTACGCGGATATCCCGCGCTCCGTCAAGGAGCCCCGGCTCGACTTCGAGAAGAACGCGATGGCCACGCTGAACGTCCTGGAGGCCGTCCGCGA
>DAINRN010000150.1:0-7648 GCA_036741815.1 Acidobacteriota bacterium | reverse complement strand
CGTCGAGGGCGGTGGCTCCCAGAACCTGAAAAAGCCGGTCCCGTAGACTGTCCACCGGCGGAGCCTGGAGGATCGTCCGGGATCCCGAGGACAACACAAAACCGGTCTCTGGCCGGCCCAGGGCCAGGAGCGTCACGGCCTCGACCACGTGCGAGGTTTCTGTGCTCTCCGCGCGCAGGAACTTGCGCCGCGCGGGCACCGCCCCGAAGAGGTCCCGCACCTCGACGGTGGTCCCCCGCGGGTGGCCCGCGTCGCGGACCTCCGCCCGGCCGCCGTGCCGCACCTCTATTTCGGTGCCCGCCGGTCCGGGGTCCTCGCGGGTGCGCAGGACCAGGTGGGACACGCTGGCGATCGAGGGCAGGGCCTCGCCGCGGAAGCCGTGGGTCCGCACCTCGTTCAGGTCCTCCAGCCGCCGCAGCTTCGAGGTGGCGTGGCGCTCCACGGCCAGGGCGGCATCCTCGCGGCCCATCCCGTGGCCGTCGTCCCGCACGCGGATCAGGGACTTGCCGCCCGACTCGATCTCGATCTGGACGCTCCTGGCGCCGGCGTCCACCGCGTTCTCGACCAGTTCCTTCACCACGGAGGCCGGGCGCTCCACGATCTCGCCCGCCGCGATCTTGGAGATGAGGTCGTCGGGGAGCCGCTGGATGCGGTTCAGATCCAATCCTTCTTGCGGAACCAGTAGTACAGCCCGCCCGACACCAGGACCATCACGGTCCAGACGAAGGCATAGCCGAACTTCCATTTCAGCTCGGGCATGAACTCGAAGTTCATGCCGTAGACGCCCGTGATCACGGTGAGCGCGGCCATGATGGCCCCGATCACGGTGAGCCGCTTCATGGTCTCGTTCAGGCGGTTGCTCACCGCCGAGAGGTAGGCGTCGAGCAGGCTCTGCACGAGGTCCTGGTAGGAGAACGACGCCTCCACGATCCGGTAGAGGTTGTCGTAGATGTCCCGGAAGTACACGGCGGCGCGGGGGCTCACCACCTTGAACTCGCCCCGGGCCAGGCGGTTCACGATCTCGCGCTGGGGGGCGCAGATGCGGCGCAGCTGGAGGACGTCCCTCTTGAGCAGGAAGATCCGGTCCAGGGTCTCCCGCGTGGGGTTCTCGAACACCTCCACCTGCACGAGCTGGACCTTGTCCTCGATGGCGTCGAGGTTTGGGAAGTAGTGCTCGAAGAGCAGGTCCAGGATCTGGTGGGTCAGGAAGTCCACGCCCTTGGGGAAGGAGCTGACCAGGTTCTTGCTGCACTGCTCGCGCAGGGTCCCGATGGAGCGCATCGGCCCCTTGTGGTGGGTGATGAGGTAGTTCTTCCCCAGGAAGATGTCCAGCTCGCGGGTGATGAACTGGTCGTTGGGGGCGTCGAAGCGGATGCCGTGGACGATGACGAAGATGTACGACTCGTAGTCGTCGATCTTCGGGTGGTGGACCTCGGCCAGGCAATCCTCGATGGCCAGGGGGTGGAAGTGGAAGGGGTCCTCGAGGATCGTCGCTTCCTTGACCGTCGGATCCTCGAGGTCGATCCAGTGAAAGGCGTCCTCGGTCAGCAGCTCGGGCTCGAACTCCTGCGGCTGCTCGATCTTTCCGTTGGCGTAGCGGAAATAGGTGAGCAACGGAGGGTCAATCCCCGGAGGGCTTCTCGAGCTGGGCCTGGGCCGCCGCCAGCCGCGCGATCGGCACGCGGTAGGGCGAGCACGACACGTAGTCGAGGCCGGCGCCGTGGAAGAAGCGGATGGAGGCCGGATCGCCGCCGTGCTCGCCGCAGACGCCGATCTTCAATCCTGGCTTCGCCGCGCGCCCCTTGCGCACGCCGATCTCGACGAGCTGCCCCACTCCGGACGTGTCCAGCGACACGAAGGGGTCCTTTTCCAGGAGCCCCAGCTCCAGGTACTGGGTGAGGAACCGCCCCGCGTCGTCGCGCGACAGCCCGAAGCCCATCTGCGTGAGGTCGTTGGTCCCGAAGGAGAAGAAGTCCGCTTCCTTCGCCACCTCGTCCGCGGTCAGCGCGCCGCGCGGGACCTCGATCATGGTGCCCACCAGGAAATCGACCCCGGAGCCCTTCCCCAGGACCTCGGCCGCGGTCTCCAGGACGATCTTCTTCTGGGCCTTCAGCTCCTCTACGTGGCCCACGAGGGGGATCATGATCTCCGGCTTCACCGGAATCCCCTTTTTCGCCACCTGCCGCGCGGCCTCGAAGATGGCCCGCGCCTGCATGCGCGTGATCTCGGGGTAGGTGATCCCCAGCCGGCAGCCGCGGTGGCCGAGCATGGGGTTGAACTCGTGCAGCTCCTCCACGCCGCGCAGCAGCGAGGAGAGCCGGCCGATCTCCTTCCGGTTCCGCTTCTCGCCCTTCGCCGTGAGGGTGGCGATCTTCACCATGAGCTCCTCGCGCTTGGGCAGGAACTCGTGGAGCGGCGGGTCCAGGGTGCGGATGGTGACGGGAGTGCCCCGCATCTCCACGAAGAGGCCCGCGAAGTCGGCGCGCTGCATGGGCAGGAGCTTGTCCAGGGCGCCTGTGTACTCGGCCACCGCGGGCCCGTACTCCTTTTGCGCTGCGGCCAGCTCCTTCTTGAGCGTAGCCGCCTGCTCGCCCCTGGCCTCCGCCAGACGCTCCTTCAGCCGGCGGATGACGTCGAGCCCGCGCTGTCCCCGCGCGGCAGACAGGATCATCTTCACCACGTGGGGCAGGCGGTCCTCGGCGAAGAACATGTGCTCGGTCCGGCAGAGGCCGATGCCCCGCGCCCCGAAGGCGAAGGCCACCTTCGCGTCGCGCGGTATGTCGGCGTTGGCGCGCACGCCGAGCCGCCGCACCTCGTCGGCCCAGGACAGCAGGCGCTCGAACTTCTTGTAGAGCGGCGAGCGATCGGCATTCAGGGTGCCGGCCACGACCTGGAGGACCTCGGACGGGCTCGTGGGCAGCTCTTTCAGGATGACGTCCCCCGTGGAGCCGTCGATGGAGATGCTGTCGCCCTCCTTCATGGTCTTGCCCGCCACGGTGAGGCTCCGGCCCTTGGCGTCGATGGACAGGGCGCCGCAGCCCACCACCGACGGCTTGCCCATCTGGCGTCCCACCACCGCGGCGTGGCTGGTCATGCCGCCCGTGGCGGTGAGGATGCCCTGGGCCACGCTCATGCCGTGGATGTCGTCGGGGACCGTCTCCATGCGCACAAGGACCACGCGCTTGCCCTTGCGGCTCCAGGCCACCGCGTCGTCGGCGGTGAACACCACGGCGCCCGTGGCCGCGCCGGGGGAGGCGGGCAGGCCCTTGGCCGCGACCTCGGCCTTGCCCCGCGCCGCGGGGTCGAAGATGGGGTGCAAGAGCTGGTCGAGGGACTGCGGCTCGACCTTCAACACCGCTTCCGCGGGCTTGAGGATGCCCTCGTCCACCAGGTCCACCGCGATGTGCACCGCGGCCACGCCCGTGCGCTTCCCGTTGCGCGTCTGCAGCATGTAGAGCGTGTTCTCCTGGATGGTGAACTCGAAGTCCTGCACGTCCTTGTAGTGCCGCTCCAGGCGGGTGGTGATGTCACGGAGCTGCGCGTAGGCCTTGGGCATGACGGTTTGCAGCTCCGCGATGGGCCGCGGCGTGCGGGTCCCCGCCACGACGTCCTCCCCCTGGGCATTCTGGAGGAACTCGCCGTAGAACTCCCTGGCCCCTGTCGACGGGTTGCGGGTGAACCCCACACCGGTGGCCGACGTGTCGCCCATGTTGCCGAAGACCATGGTCTGGACGTTCACCGCGGTGCCCAGGTCGTGCGGGATGTCGTTCAGCTTCCGGTAGGTGACCGCGCGCGGGTTCGTCCAGGAGCGGAAGACGGCGTCGCGCGCGCCGCGCAGCTGCTCGCGCGGGTCCTGCGGGAACGGCTTGCCCGTCTCCTTCTTGACCACGCCCTTGAAGCGCTCGATCACGTCGTCCAGGGCGGCCTCGTCCAGGTCCACGTCCGCCCTGGCCTTGCGCTTCGCCTTCACGGCGCGCAGCTCGTGCTCGAAGCGGTCCTTGTCGATCCCCAGGACCACGTTGCCGTACATCTGGATGAAGCGGCGGTAGGAGTCCTTGGCGAAGCGGCCGTTGGCGGTCTTGGCCTTCAGGCCTCCCACGGACTTGTCGTTCAGCCCCAGGTTCAAGATGGTGTCCATCATCCCGGGCATGGAGAACTTGGCGCCGCTGCGCACGGAGACGAGCAGCGGATCGGCCGCGTCCCCGAGCGGCTTGCCCATCAGCGTCTCCAGGCGCCGCAGGCTCTTCTCGATCTCTTCGTCCACCTCCTTCGGCAGCGAGCCCTGCCGCTCCACGAAGAGGTTGCAGGCCGCGGTGGTGACGGTGAAGCCCGGCGGGACGGGCAGGCCGGCGTTCGTCATCTCGGCCAGGCCCGCTCCCTTCCCCCCGAGCAGGTCCTTCATGTCCTTGTTGCCGTCGGCCTTGCCGCCGCCGAAGAAGTAGACGTACTGGGTCAAATCGTTCCTCCGAGCTTCGAGATATCGGCGATGCGGTAGAAGAGAGACACGGTCTGGTGCAGCAGACCGAGGCGGTTGGCGCGCAGCTTCGCGTCCTCGGCCATCACCAGCACGTCGTCGAAGAAGCGGTCCACCGGCGCCCGCAGCCCGGCCAGGGCCCGGAGCCGGTCCTCGTAGGACCCGTCACGCGCGCCCAGGCGGCCCACCGCCGCGTGCAGCTCGCGCTCGGCATCGGATTCGAACAGCTTCGGTTCGATCGTCGCCGGCGGCTCCTGCTCGAGGATGTTCTTGGCGCGCTTGAAGGCCACGGCCAGGTGCGCGAAATCCTCTCGGGCGTCGGCGCGCGCGCTGTGCAGCGCCCGGAGCCGGAGAGACGCGTCATGGACGTCATCGAGCGCGTTCACGGCGGGCGTGGTCAGGACGGCGGTGACCTCATCCGGCTCGAAGCCTCGTGTCTCGAGCACGTATTGCAAGCGGTCCAGGAGGAACAGCTCGAGGCCTCCCTCGAGCGCCGGCGGCGGGTTCTTCACGAGGCCGGCGTATCCGGCCAGAGATGCCTTGATCAACTCACGGAGGTTCGGATGCTTCCCCGCGGGATCGTTCCAGAAATCCAACAAGACCCTGATCACCCCCAGCGCCGCTCGGCGTAAGCCATACGGGTCGCTGCTGCCCTTCGGCGTCAAGCCCAACGCAAAATACCCGGCGAGGGTATCGAGCTTGTCCGCGAGCGAGACCGCGGCAAAGACGACGGCCTGGCTGCCGGAGAGGCTACCCTTCGGCGCCGCCGCCTCATCGATCGACAGCGGATGGTAGTGCCAGCGCACGGCCCGGGCGACGTCGTCGCGGCCCGGCCCCTCGGCGCCGAGGTAGAGACCGCCCACCGTCCCCTGCAGCTCGGGGAACTCGCGCACCATCAGTGTCGTGAGGTCGGCCTTGGCCAGGTGGGCCGCCTCGCGCGCGGTCTGGTGCTCGTCCTTCGCCAGCACGCCCGCGGTGGCCATGGCGTCCACCAGCCGGACCATGCGCTCGGCCTTGTCCTTGTAGGTCCCGAGCCCTTGATGGAAGACGACGCCCTCGAGGTCGGCGACCCGTTCGGCGAGCGGGCGCTTCCGGTCCTCCGCGAAGAAGAAGGCCGCGTCGCGCAGGCGGGCCACCACCACGCGCTCCATGCCACGGACGATCTCCGCCGCGTTCGCGCCGTCGCCGTCCACCACGGCCGCGAACCGCACCCCACCGCCGCCTTCGGCGCGCAAGGGGATGTATTTCTGGTGATGGACGAGGACGGTGTCGAGGACCTCACCGGGCAGGGTCCTGAACTCGTCCGGCACGCGTCCAACCACGACCGTGGGGAACTCCACGAGGTCGCGCCACTCCGTCACCAGCGGGTGATCCGCGCCCCGTTCCGCCTTGGCGCTCCTCATTCCCTCGCGTATGCGGGCCTCGCGCTCCGCCGGGTCCACGAGGACGAAGTGCCGGGCCAGCGTCTGCTTGTAGGCCTCGAAGGACGCCACGTCCAGGGGCCGGCCCGCTGCCTCGCGGGGCAGGAAGCGATGGCCGAAGGTCTGGGCGCCGCTCTGGATCACGACCGGGCCCTTCGCCCCGTCCACCATCGCGTGGATGGCGAAGGGGACGGTCCGGCCGCCCACGAGCGCCACCATCCAGCGGATCGGCCGGCCGAAGGGGAACGCTCCCTTACCGTCGTCGATCCAGGCGTCCCAGCTCATGCGCTTGGGAAAGGCCAGCGCGCGGAGGACCGTGCCGATCACCGCGGGGAGCACGTCGACGGAATCACGGCCGGCGACCTTGCGGACGAAGGCGAGGCTCAGCTCGTCGGGCCGGGCCGGGTCCTTGGCGGCCTGCCCGAGGTCGCCCGGGGCGACGTTGTTCTTGCGCGCGAACCCCTCCGCGGCCGCCGTCCACTTCCCCGCCGCATCCTTCGCGGCCCGCACCGAGGGACCGAAGACCTGCTCCTCGCGCGACGCCTGCCGCTCCACCACCGCCGCGGCCAGCACCAGCCGGCGAGGCGTGGAAAAGGCCGAGACCGCGTCCGGATCCAGCCGCTCCCGGCCCGCGGCGTCGGTGAACCTCTGGCGGAGCTGCTCGGTCGTCCCGCGCAGCCACGAGGCGGGCATCTCCTCGCATCCGATCTCGAGCAGGAACTCAGCCACCGGCCGCCCCCGGCGCTTCGGACTCGACGTAGTCGGCGGCGATCGCGCAGGCCAGCTTGCGGATCCCCAGGATCATCCCCGCCCGCTGGCTGACGGAGATCGCTCCACGCGCGTCGAGGACGTTGAAGGCGTGCGAGCTCTTCAGGCACCAGTCGTAGGCGGGCAGCGCCGCGCGGCCGCCCGGCGTCTTCAGGACCCGCCAGCCCTCGGCCAGGTAGCTGTCGTAGAGCCGCCGGTGGAGGTCGGTGTCGGCCAGCTCGAACGAATAGCGCGACAGCTCGTACTCCTCCTCCTTGCGGACCTCGCCGTAGCGCCGGTCGGCCGACCAGCGCAGCGCGTAGACGTCGTCCACGTCCTGCAGGTACATGGCGATCCGCTCGAGGCCGTACGTGATCTCCGCGGAGATGGGCGCGAGGTCGATGCCGCCCGCCTGCTGGAAGTACGTGAACTGCGTGATCTCCTGGCCGTCGAGGAGGACCTGCCACCCGATCCCCCACGCGCCGAGCGTGGGCGATTCCCAGTTGTCCTCCTCGAAACGCACGTCGTGGGAGGCGGGATCGATCCCGAGGACGGCGAGGCTGCGCAGGTAGAGGTCCTGGACGTCCGCGGGCGCCGGCTTGAGGATGACCTGGAGCTGCAGGTGCTGGTACAGGCGGTTCGGGTTCTCGCCGTAGCGGCCGTCCGCCGGCCGCCGCGAGGGCTGGACGTAGGCGACCCGCCACGGCCGCCGGCCCAGGACGCGCAGGAAGGTCTCGGGGTGCATGGTCCCCGCCCCCACCTCGGCGTCCCACGGCTGGTGGATGAGGCAGCCGCGCTCGGACCAGTAACCCTGCAGGGCCGCGATGATCTCCTGCAGCGTCATGGCCGGACCCTTGGTCATCCGCGGACCCCCGCGGCCGAGTCGCGCAGCACCCGATGGGACCGGAGGTCGCGCTCCAGGTGCCGGCTGATCAGGTCGCGGTGGAAGGACTCGAGCACGGAGGCCTCGGCGGGCAGGGCCGGGATCTCCGAGGGCGGCAGGCGA
>DAINRN010000149.1:3710-7665 GCA_036741815.1 Acidobacteriota bacterium | reverse complement strand
AGGCGGACGGATTCGGATCCGCGCCCGCCACGAGCGCGGCCGCGGGAACGTCCTGGGGCTCCGCGGGCGGAGGCAGGCGCGCCAGGGCGTCAGCCAGGTCCACCGCCAGCAGCTCGACCATCTCCGCCGCCTTGACGGTGGCGCTCAACCGGCCCGGCGAGCCCACGATCTCCAGCGCCCCCAGCAGCTCGTTGCCGCTCACGAGCGGGATCGTCCACGCCCACGAGCGCCGCCGGTCGGGCGGCGCGCCCTCCGCTTCCCAGGCGGGCAGGCCGCGCCCGGGCGCCCGCAGGCGCACCGCGAAGCTGTCCAGCCCCAGGGCCGACGCCGCCGCCACCAGCGAGGCGTGGAGCTGTCGCAGATCCCTGGCCTCCAGGATCCGCCGCCGCGCCTCCGCGAGCGGGGATCCGTTGGCCGACATCAGCGAATCGAGGGACAGCCCCCGTTTCAGGAGGCGCTGGATCTGGCCCAGCTCGGAATAGCCGAGCTGGCGGATCCCGATCCAGGTGACGAGCGTGAAGACGACCGCGGCCAGGCCGGTGGCGTGGCTCTGCCCGGTCATCGTGAGGAGGGAGAGCGCACCGAACAGCGCGGTCACCCCGTACAGGATGACCACCGCGCGCTGCTGGGTGAGGCCCATGCGCACGATCCGATGGTGGATGTGGTCCGCATCGGGCTCGAGCAGGCTCTTGCGCCCGACGCGGACCACATCCACCATCGAGGTGTCGACGATCGGGAAGCCCAGGGCCAGCAGGGGCGCCAGCACCGCCACCGCGGTGGAGCTCTTCGTCGATCCCCTCACGGCCAGGGCGGCCAGGGCGAACCCTACGAACAGCGAGCCGGAGTCGCCGAGGAAGACACTGGCGGTGCCGAAGTTGTAGCGGAGGAAGCCGAGCAGGGCGCCCGCCAGGACCACCGACAGCATCACGATCTCCCAGCGGTCGTTCATGAGGGCCAGGATGAACACGATGCTGGTCGAGAAGAGGCCGACCCCGGCCGCCAGGCCGTTGAGGCCGTCGATGAGGTTGAAGGCGTTGCTGATCCCCGCGAACCACAGCAGCGTGATGGGCAGGGACAGGATGCCGAGGTTGATCGTGCCGCCCAGAGGGTTCGAGACCAGGCGGATCTGGTAACCGTAATGGTAGAGGTACAGGCCGGCCGCCAGCTGCACGAGGATCTTCAGGAGCGGGGGCACCCCGAAGAGGTCGTCCAGCAGTCCCACCAGCATCACCGCGGTGCAGGCCGCGAGGAGGTGCAGGAAGGCCGAGGGGACGGGCGGGCCCAGCCAGACGGTGTCGCGGAACACGGCGAGGGCGGCCCCGAAGGACAGCGCGAAAGCCAGGTGGACCGCGATCCCGCCCAGCCGCGGCACGGGCATCCTGTGCGTCTTGCGGCGCCCGTCGGGGCGGTCCAGCCAGCCCTCCGACAGCGCGAGGTCGCGCACGAGGGGCGTGAGGGTCAGGGACAGGAAGAAGGCCGCGGAGAACATCACGAGGATGCTCTTCATGGCGTCCGCGACGGTCAGCCCGGTGGGGAGGACGGACTCGGTCATGGCCTAGGGAGCCACGCGGTGCTTGAGAGGAGCGATCTCCGGCGCGGACGTGGCGGCGGGCGCGCCGTGGTAGGCGCCGTAGCCGTGGCCATAGTGGTGCTGGTAGTCGTACGCGTGGCGCGCGACCCGGGCCCGGTTCAGGACCACGCCGAGGACGCGCGCGCCCGATTCCCCCAGCCGCTCCAGGGTTCGGCGCACCGCACCCCGCGGGACGGTCTCCGCGCCGGCGACGACCACCACGCCGTCCGCCGCCGGCGCCATCACGAGCGCGTCCGCCACCGCGCCCACCGGCGAGGTGTCGATGACGATCCAGCGGTAAAGGAGGCGCGCCGCGGCCAGCACCGGCGCCACCCGCTCCAAGGTCAGGGCGTCCGCGGAGACGGCACCTCCCGATCCCATGAAGTCAAGGGCGCCGCCCAGCGGCTGGATCGCCTCCTCGAGCTTCGCGTCTTCGGCCACCACCTCCACGAATCCGGGCGACCGCCGCGCGCCCACGGCCTCGTGGGCCTCGGGCTTCCGCAGGTCGGCGTCGATCAGCAGCGTCCGCTCCCCCGCCGCGGCCAGGGCCCGCGCCAGGTTGACGGAGGTGAGCGTCTTGCCCTCTCCGGGCGTGGTCGAGGTCACGAGGACCGCGCGCCCGCCCGCCTCGCGCCAGACGTGGCCGAGCGCCGCCCGCAGCAACCGGTAGCCCTCTCGGAACGCGCCTTCCTCCGCGGGTCCGGCCGACCCCCGGTCCGGGACCACGGCCAGGAGCGTGGCCGGCAGCGCGATGCGCACATCGTCCGGAGTCTTCAACGTGTCGTCCAGGCGGTCGCGCAGAAGGGCGAGGGCCACCCCCGCCATGCTCCCCAGGAGGATGCCCATGAGGAGGTCCAGGCTGCGTCGGGGGCGGATGGGGACCCGCGGCACCACGGCGGGATCGGCCACCCGCAGGTTCGAGGACTCCAGCGCCTGGGCCACGTCGGCCTGCTTGTACCGGGCCAGGAGGCTGTTCAGGACCTCCTTGCCCGCTTCCAGCTCACGTTTCAGCGAATCGTACTGGACGCCGCGCCGCTGCAGGTCGAGGGTGTCACTCTTGGCCGCCTCCAGGGCCTCGGCCACGCCCTTCTCCTGGGCCGCGACCGCCTCGTAGTCGATCTGCGCCGCCCGCACGATGCGGGCCGACTCCGCGGCGATCGTGCGGCGCGTCTCGTCGATCTGTGTCCGCACGCGCAGGACCTCGGGATGGTGCTCGAGGTAGCGCTGACGCCGCTCCGCCAGGTCCCGCTCCAGCCGGGCCAGGTCGATCCGGAGGGACTCGATCAGCTTGCTGCGCAGCGCATCGGGCAGCTCCTCGGGGTCGCGCGCGGCCTGCATCTGGCGGTACAGCGCCTCCTTCTGGACGCGCTGGCTTTTGAGCGCGGTGAGGGCCGTGCCCAGCTCCCGCAGCCGTTGCTCGCCGAGCACGCGGCGCTCGTCGATGTTCACGATGCCGTCCTTCTCGCGCAGCGCCTGCAGCGCGATCTCCGCCGCCGCCACCTTGGCCCGCTGGTCCTCGATCTGGCGCGCCAGCCAGCGCGAGGCCTCGGTCGCGGTCTCCGCGCGGGCCTCGAGCGCCTGCCGGATGTAGGCCGCGGCGAGGGTGTTGGCCGCGCGCGCCGCCAGCTCCGCGTCGTGCGACTCGAAGCCGACGGTGATGAGCCGGCTGTTGCGGATCCACTGCACGCTGAGCCCCCCGAGGAAGCGGTCGACGGCTCCCTCAAGAGCCCCGGGATCCCCGCTGCCGCCCGGGGCGAACTCCGGGTCGCCCAGCAGGCCCAGGTCCTGGATGACCTTGCGCGCCAGCGAGCGGCTCTGCAGGAGCTTGTACTGGGTCTGGTAGTAGTCGTCCGCAAACCCGCGCTCGTTCACGTCCGACACCGCCTTGAAGGTCAGGATGGCGGGGTTCTCCCGCTCCACGAGGATCTGGGCCTCGGCCTTGTAGAGCGGCCGCGTCGCGTACGACTTGAGGAGGCCCAGGGCCACGCAGGAGACGAAGACGGCCGCCACCATGAGGCGGTAGCGGAGCAGGACCCGCACGTACGCCATGAAGGGCTTGTCCTCGCGGGCCGGGCTCTGGGGGTCGGCGGGAGCGCTGGACAAGTGAGTCCTTGGTCGGGGTGCTCCGCGAATCTTACACGCGCCCCGCGCACGGTCAAGCGTTCGCGGCCGCGCGGGTCAGCCGACGACGAAGGTGGGGACGCTGCCGCCGCCGGCGCTCACGTTGATGACGGCGCTGCGCGAGGCGCGCGCCACGGCCCCCACCTCGGCCCCCGCCGCGTAGAACGGGTTCGCGTTCACGCCCAGCGGCTCGAAGGTCAGGCGGGATTCCTCGCAGACGGGGAACTCCTCGCGCGGGATCGGGACGCGCTCCTGCACCACCCA
>DAINRN010000149.1:0-3700 GCA_036741815.1 Acidobacteriota bacterium | reverse complement strand
CCAGGGCCTCCTGCACCGTCGCCTCCCACGCCGCCGGCGTGGCCTCCACCCCGACCAGCACCGATTGACCGCCGTACCCGTGGGCCGGCTTCAGGACGAGCTCCGCGGCATGGGAGAGGATGTAGGGCACGAGGTCCACCTCGCGTCCGTCCTTGAGCGTCCGCCGCTCCTCCACCCGGCGGGTCCAGGGGACGGCGCGGGCCACGAGCTCGCGTTCGACCTCCGTCATCAGGCCGGCGTAGGCCTCGTCGGTCAGGATCCCGAAGAAGGCCTTGTCCTCCGACAGCCCACAGCGGAAGGAGTTCACGAAGAGCGCCCGCCCGTCCCGATAGGCGGCCAGGAACGGTCCCACCTCGTCCTCGCGCTCCACCAGCTCCGTGAGCAGCGCCCGGCGGTACACGACGTCCACGGCCTCGGGCCCCGCGCACAGCCGTCCGCTCCGCAGGACCATCTCGCGCGGGTCCGCCAGCACCGAGCGCACGCCCTCGCCCAGAAGGGCCGCGCGCAGGATCTCCTGGTCGGCCCGCGTCTTCACCTCGGCCCAGTCCACGATGGCGATGGTGGGGGCGGCGCGGCCCCCGTGCCGGGTCCACTCCCCGAGCAGGGCCCGGACGAGGGACGGCGCGGACGGCACGTAACGCACCGTGTGCGCGGCGGCGAACTCCTGGAAGGGCGGCAGGCGGCGGAAGACCTCGGCCATGCGGTCGCCATAGCCGAAGCCCGCGGGCGCGTCGCTGTTGATCTCGATGAAGCGCGGCCCGTCGGGGGTCAAGAAGGCGTCCAGCCGGGACAGGAGGACGTCGGGCCCGCCGGGGTCCAGCGTCATCCACCGGGCCTGCGCGGCGGGGATCCCCAGGTGGGCGCAGAGACGGGCCGCATCGCCCTCGAACACGCGCCGGGCCACGTCCGCGGCCAGGCGCAGCAACGCGCCGCCCGCCGATTGGAGCTCCTCCCAGCCGGCGCGGTCCACCAGGTGCGGGCGCAGGAAGCTCCGCATGGGCGTCCCCGCGAATGTGATCCCGGCCTGCTGGAAGGCGTGGTGGAGCCAGGCCGCCTGATCGAGCGCTTTGGCCGGGTCCCGCGCGACCCGGCGGTTGTAGTCGGCGATGGCCTCCGCGGCGGCCGTCACCGTCGCGACGAGGAGAAGACCACGCGCCCACCCACGATCGTCATCACGGGGCCGCCCTTCAGGGACCAGCCGCCGAAGGGCGTGTTGCGGCCCTTCGATTCGAAGCGGGCCGGGTCCACCTTCACGCGCCGCTCCAGGTCCAGCACGGTGACGTCGGCGGGGGACCCGGGCGCGAGGGACCCGCCGGGAAGGCCCAGGACGCGGGCGGGCCGCGTGGACAGCAGGGAGACGAGCTGTCCCAGCTCGAGGATCCTCGTGCCCACCAGGCGATCGAGGCACAGCGACACCGCGGTCTCCAGGCCCACCACGCCGAACGCGGCCTGGTCGTACTCCACCTTCTTGTCGTCCAGCGTGTGGGGCGCGTGGTCGGTGGCGATGCAGTCGATGGTTCCGTCGCGCAGGCCCTCGACCAGGGCGCGGCGGTCCCCTTCCGTCCGCAGCGGCGGGTTCATCTTGGTGGAGGTGTCGTAGCCGGAGTCCTTGACCGCCTGGTCGATGAGGAGGAGATGATGCGGCGTGGCCTCGGCGGTTACCCGCACGCCGCGGGCCTTGCCCCTGCGCACCGCGTCCACGGAGGCGGCCGCGCTCACGTGGGCGATGTGGACCTTGCCCCCCGTGAGCTCCGCCAGCAGCACGTCGCGCTCGACCACCACGGCCTCGCCCACGGTCGGCGCGCCCCGCAGCCCCAGCAGCGTCGACACCGTCCCCTCGTTCATGACCGCGCCGTGGGCCAGCGTGGGCTCCTCGCAGTGGTCGATGACCGTGAGGTCGAAGGCCCGGGCGTACTCCAGGGCCCGGCGCATCACACGCGCGCTGGCCACCGGGCGCCCGTCGTCCGAGACCGCCACGCAACCCGCCTCGCGCAGGTCGCCGTACTCGGCCAGCTCCTCGCCCAGCGATCCCCGGGTGATGGCGCCGATGGGGTACACGCGCGCCACGCCCTCGGCCCGGGCCCGGTCGAGGATCGCGCGCGTGATCCCGGAGCGGTCGTTGACGGGGTCGGTATTGGGCATCGCGCACACGGCGGTGAAGCCGCCGGCGGCCGCGGCGCGCGTCCCGGTGGCGATGGTCTCCTTGTCCTCGCGGCCCGGCTCGCGGAGATGGGTGTGCAGGTCGATGAATCCCGGACACACGACGCGGCCCCGGCACTCGAGGGCGCGGCCACGCACGGGCAGGCCGCGCCCGAGCTTCTGTACGTGCCCGTCCTCGATCAGCACGTCAAGCGTTTCGTCCAGACCTTGTGAAGGGTCGATGACGCGTCCGCCCTTCAAGACCAGTCTCATGGTCGTCCCCGCTTACGCTTGGGCTCCGGCTCCGCCCCCTCCCGCGCGCTTTCTCCCAGCAGCAGATACAACACCGCCATCCGTATCGCCACGCCGTTGGTGACCTGGTCCAGGATCACGGAGTAGGGACCGTCCGCGACCTCGCTCGCGATCTCCACGCCCCGGTTCATCGGTCCCGGGTGCAGGATGAGGACGTCCTTCTTGGCGCGCCGCACGCGCTCCTCCGTGAGGCCGAAGCGGGCGTGGTACTCGCGGATGGAGGGGAAGTACCCGCCCGTCATCCTCTCCAGCTGGATGCGGAGCATCATCACCGCGTCCGCGCCCTCCACGGCCTCGTCGATGCGGTACGTCACGGGGGCCAGCGTCTCGATCCCCGGCGGGACCAGGGTGGGCGGGGCGCAGAGCACCACGTCGGCCCCCATCTTGGACAGGAGCCAGATGTTGGAGCGGGCCACGCGGCTGTGGAGCAGGTCGCCCACGATGGCGACGCGCAGGCCGCGCAGGCGCCTCTTCTTCTGGCGCAGGGTCAGGGCATCGAGGAGGGCCTGGGTGGGGTGCTCGTGGGCGCCGTCGCCGGCGTTCACGATCGCGGAGCGGCAGTGGCGGGCGAGGAAGTGCGGCGCCCCGGAGGCGGAGTGCCGCACCACGATCATGTCGGGGTTCATGGCCTCGAGGTTCTTAGCGGTGTCGAGCAGGGTCTCGCCCTTGGAGACGCTGGATCCTGCGGTGGTGATGGTGAGGCTGTCCGCGGAGAGCACCTTCTCCGCCACCTCGAAGGAGGCCCGGGTGCGGGTGGAGGCCTCGTAGAAGAGGTTGACCACCGTCTTGCCCCGCAGGGCCGGCACCTTCTTGATGGGCCGGTCCAGGACCTCGCGCAGGGCCTGCGCGGTGTCGAGGATGGCCTCGATGTCCGACGGCTGCAGGGGCTCGATCCCGAGCAGGTGGCGATGCGGGTACACCCCGCTCACCGGCGGCCCTTCTTGGCGGCCGCGGGGCGCCGGGGCGCCGCCTTTGCCTTTGCGGCAGGAGCTGCGGCCTTCTCCAGCAGCAGCACGCGATCGCGGCCGTCTTCCTCCGCCAGCATGACCTGCACGATCTCGTTGCGGCAAGTGTCGTGTGGCACCGAGCTCAACATTGTTCAGGAAGGGATCCCGGCGGTCATTCCGGTCGAGATGTGCTATCTCGGCTGGCAGGAGTCGCTCATGCAGCTCGCGACCCTGGTCGAGCCCGTCATCCCGGATTGATCCCCTCACACCATTCGAGGGTAAATACCGTTTAGACATGCGCA
>DAINRN010000148.1:0-7673 GCA_036741815.1 Acidobacteriota bacterium | reverse complement strand
CGATCCCGAATCCCTCCTGCCCGGAAGGGAGCACGAAGACCGAGCAGCGTCGGTAGCGGTCGGCGAGCTCCCGGTCGCTGAGGTCCTCCTCGAAGATCACGCGAGCGCCGATGCCGAGGCGGTCGGCGAGCGATTGCAGGCGGGGCTTGTCGGATCCCTTGCCCACGATGCGGTAGAGCGCGCGCGGGTGGCGCGGCGCCAGCCGCGCGAAGGCCGCGAGCGCGTGGTCCACCCCCTTCTGGAGCTCCTCCGCCCAGAGCCGGCTGACGGTCAGGAGCTCCAGACGTTCCTCGTCCGCGGGAGCCCGGGCCGCGCCCGACGCCACCCGCTCGAACGCCGGGTCCAGGGCGGGCGGCAGCCAGCGGACGCGGTCCGCGGGAAGGCCGGTCGCGCGCCCCAGGGCCGCCGCGGTGTCCTTCGAGATCGCGAAGGCGAGGCGCGCGCGTCGCGCGGCGAACCGCCGGGAGAAGCGGCCTTCGCGCCACGACTCGGTGCCGTAGGCCACGAAACCGAAGCCGCGCCGGAGCAGCGGCCGGCACGCCAGTCCCAGGGGCGTCATCCCCAGCAGGCCGACGATGAGGATGTCGGGGCGCTCCGCGCACACGGCGGCGGTGCGCAGGGAGAGCCGGTAGGGGCCGCCTCCGCCCGCCACGAACCGCAGCCGCTTCCAGGGCGCGCCCGCGCGCTCGTAGTCCACCACCGAATCGTCCTGGCTCAGCACGCGGCCGTCGAACCCCATCTCGTCCGCCAGCTCGTCGAGGGCAAGGCAGAGGGCCCGGTTGAAGCGCTGGATTCCGCCGTGCACCTTGAAGATCGTCGAGAGGACGGCGACCACCTGCCGTGGCAACGGACGCGGACCCTGGCCGGCGATGCCGGCCCTACTCCGTGAGGCGCAGGCTCGCCACCCGCACCGTCAGGTACAAGCTGAGGAAGGTGAGGAGCAGCCCGCCCCACATCAGGGCCAGGTTGGACTCGGCGTAGAAGAGCTGGAAGACGAGGCTGAGCCCCAGCACGTACTCGGCGGGGGAGCTGGCGGGGTTGCTGAGCTTCTGGACCAGGAACCGGAAGCCGATGCCGACCAGGGCCATGCCGGCGATCACTCCCGCCGCGCCGAAGTTCATGTAGAACTCGGTCAGCCAGGGCACGTTGATGGTGGTTTCGAAGTTGCGCGGGTGGAGGAAGCGGTAGCGCCGCCCGAACTCGTTGCCGAAGCCCGCCTCCGGCTTCTCGGGCCACAGGAAGCGGGGGATCACGCTGGCGAACAGGAACGTGTAGGTCTCGCCGCCCCAGTAGGGGACCATGTCGGGCGTCGTCTCCAAGACGTAGGCGAACATCACGATGTGGCCGATGCGGTTGACCGAGGTGACGGCGGCGTCCGCCGGCCCCCGCTGGAGGTCGCCGTAGCTGTCGGTCGCGACCTGGGCCAGCGTCGTCACCTTGGCCCAGACGTCGGTAGTCTGGAACTCGGCCAGGCTCACGCGGCTGCGGTACTCGTACTTCACGTCGTTCAGCAGCACGAAGAGGACCGCGGAGACGCCGAGGACCGCCCAGGGGACGCGCCGCCGGACCTGCCAGTAGATGAGAGACAGGAAGACGACCACCACGAAGAACTCGTAGAGCGCGCCCGAGGCGAGGCGGCCCATCAGCTCGAGGGGCATGGCCAGGCCGAAGAAGAGGACGGCGTGCGCCAGGGGGAGCCGGCCCTGGAGGTAGCTCAGGTAGAGCAGGCCGATCGCCATCCACCCGAGGGGCAGGAAGAAATGCCCGATCGAGGGGACCTGCTGCAAGGACGGCGTGAACTGGTAGGTGAGGTGCGCCGCGAAGCAGGCCCAGGCCACCGTGCGGAGCCGCGAGGGTGACAGCCGGCCGGGGATGCGGACGGGGCGCAGCCGGCGGAACAGCAGCTGCCCCGAGAGCAGGTAGGCCAGGTACATCACGGCCAGGCCGCCCAGGGTCAGCACGAAGGCGGTGGTGACCGCGCCCGCGGGCACACTGCGCCAGTCGAGGTCCTCCGAGAAGGCGGGCAGGCCGAAGGTCAGGGCATAGAAGAGGCCGCTCATGGGAAGGAGCGGCAGCGGCGACCGCGCACCGCGCGCCAGGTAGACCATCGCGGGGACGAAGCCGAGCACGATCACCGCCGCCGCCAGCAGTGCCTGGCCGAGGGTGACGGCCTCGGGACGGTGGTCGACGAGCCAGGCCAGGAGGGGCGGGCCGGCCAGGACGACGACCACCAGGTAGCGGCGAAAGCGCCGCGTCGCGGGGTCGGACGTTCGCGGGGCCGGCGGAGCGGACGCCGCCAGCCCCGGGCCTCCCGCGGCCAGATACGGCGCGCCCGGGCTCGTTCCCAGCGACACCGCGGCCATCATAGCCCAGCGTGGGCTCCCGCCCCTGGAGCGATCGTAAATCGCGCTCGAACAACGGCTGGGGCCACGTCGGAGCACGCGGGACGGTCAGTATGAGACAGCGATATGCCTACCTCGTCACGTCTTTCGTTGACAAATCGATCGCGGCGATACTACGATTCGTATCTCTCCTGAACATAGAAAATGACAGTTGAATCTCCGCGTGTGCTCCTCGTGGACGACGACGCCACCATGCTGGGGCTGCTGGCCGAGTTCCTCGAGTCGGGCGGCTACCGCACGGTGCGCGCCGGGAGCGGGCCGGAGGCCCTGGCCCGGCTGGCCGAGGGCGAGGTGTCCGCGGCCGTCCTCGACCTCGGGCTGCCGGGGATGGACGGGATCGAGCTCTCCCGCCGCATCCGGCTGGCCCGGCCCGACCTGCCCATCATCATCCTCACCGGCCAGGGCAGCCTGGATACCGCCATCCGGGGGATTCACGAGGGCATATTCGACTTCTTCGAGAAGGCCTCGCTGAGCCTGTCCGGCCTCGAGCGCTCGCTGCGCCGCGCGGTGGAGCGCACCGACATGCTGAACCAGAACCGTGAGCTCCTGGCCCGGCTGCAGGACTCCAACCGCCTGCTGAAGGCGCTCCAGGACATGACGAAGACGATAGCAGAGGAGTCCCACCTCGATCGGCTGCTCATGCTCGTGGTGGCCTCGGCGCGGGAGCTGTGCGACGCGGACACGGCCCGCGTGTCCCTCCTCGGGCGGACCCACGAGGGCGGGCTCGTGATCGCGAGCAGCGTGGGCGACGGCGCCGATGCCGTGCGCGGAGTCCGCCTGAACCGCGGCGAGGGCATCACGGCCCTGGTGGCGGAGAAGGACGAGCCGGTGATGCTGGCGCGGGCCGCGGACCATCCGCGCTATTCGGCGCGCTGCGACGAGATGCCGACGCCCCGGGCCGGCTTCGTCGCCCTGCCCCTGCGCCACGGCGCGGTGACGGGCGCGCTCCTGATCGGGGGTCGGGCCCGCGGGCCGCTGGGGCCGGAGGAGCAGGGCCTCCTGGCCCAACTGGCCTGGCAGGCCGCCGCGGCCATCGACAACGCGATCTTCCACGAGAAGGCGTCCAACTTCTTCACCCACACCTCGGACATGCTCGTGGATTTCCTCGATCACATGGACGTCTTCTACCCCGGGCACTCGCGGGGAGTTGCCGCGCTGGCGGACATGGTCACGCGGCGCCTCGGCCTGGGAGACGACGAGAGGCGCACCGTCCACTACGCGGCCCTGCTCCACGACATCGGCAAGCTGAAGCTCGATACGTCGCTGCTGGCCGCCAACCGCCGCCTCACCGACGAGGAGATCCAGATCGTCCGGCAACACCCCGTCCTCGGCGTGGAGATGCTGCGTCCCATCACCCTCTGGAGGGACATCCTGCCCATCATCCACGGCCACCACGAGCGGTGGGACGGAAAGGGCTATCCGGCGGGTCTGGCGGGCGAGGACATCCCTCTCGGGGCCCGGGTGGTGGCGGTGGCCGAGGTCTTCGACGCCATGACGCGGGACACGCCCTACGGGCCCCGGCGCACGCCCGCGGACGCCATCAAGGAGCTGGAGGCCTTCGCGGGGAGCCAGTTCGATCCCCGCGTCGTGCGGCTGTTCGTGGCGGAGTACCGGCAGCGCTCCGAGCAGATCCCGACGTCGTGACTACGGGATCGCGATCCGCTCCCGGCCCGGCCGGCCGAACAGGTACCCCTGCAGGAGGTCGCAGCCCAGGTCAAGCAGGGCGTGCTTCTCCGCGGGGGTCTCCACCCCCTCCGCCACCACCAGGATTCCCAGGTCCCGGCAGAGCCGCGCCATCGACCCCACGAGCCGCTGCTTGATGGGCTCCCGGTCCACGCCGCGCACGAGCGCCATGTCCAGCTTGACCACGTCGGGCTCCAGCGCGGCGAAGCTCGTGAGCCCCGCGTAGCCGGCGCCGAGGTCGTCCACCGCGATCCGGTACCCGAGATCCCTCAGGCCCTTGATCCGGGCGTGGAGGTCCGCGACGCGCTCGAACGAGGTGCGCTCGGTCACCTCCAGGACGACCGCCGCGGCCCGCGCCGAGAGTGGGGCGGACACCCTGTAAAGGTCGGCGTCGGTCAGCTCGAGGGCGTGCACGTTCACGAAGAGGACGGCCGGGGGTCCGCCGTTCAGGGACGCCGCGGCCCGCGCGCGGATCGTCCGCCCCAGGTCGTGCACCCGTCCCAGCCGCTCGGCCGCGTCGAACATCGGAACGGGGCCGGGCAGGGCGCGAAGGTCGCAGCGCATCAGGGCCTCGTGCCCGAACAGCGTCCCGTCCGCGCGCACGATCGGCTGGTACGCCATCCACAGCCCGTGCAGGCCGCTGGTGAAGGCCGCTTGCAGGCCCGCCAGGTCTCCCGGGAGCGCGCTCTCTCCACCGAGGTAGGCCAGCGCCTCGCGCTTCAACCGCGCGATGCGATGCAGGCGGCTCGCGGCCTCCACCGCCTCGGTCAGGGTGGCGGCCCCGATCGGCTTCACCAGGTATCGCAGGGCGCCCTGCTCCACCGCCTCGATGGCCGTCTCCGTGCGCGGGTTCCCGGTCATGAGGACCACGGGCACGTCGAGGTCGCGGGCCCGGATCGCGCGCAGCAGCTGCAGGCCGTTGAGCCCGGGCATGTCGATGTCCGTCAGGATCGCGTCGAAGGATCCCCGGAGGAGGAGCTCCAGGGCCTTGGCGCCGTCAGAGGCGGTCTCGACCCTCCAGCCCGCGTCGCGCAGGATCTCGCCCCACACCTCGAGGAGCGCGACCTCGTCGTCCACCAGGAGGAGGCGTCCCTTGGCGTCGCTGTCTGCGTCGATCGTGGCCGGCGAGAGGCCTGCGGCGCTCAATGCGCTCCGCTCCACACCGGAGGGATCCGGCATGGCCCCCGAGCCGAGCCGGTTGGGGATCATGATCAGCTTCTATAACACAAACGAAACGAAATGTGTTTCGCAAAGATCCGTTCAAGGCGGATCGTGATCCCGCCCGGCGCCCGGCGGCTCGGCGAGCGTGGGCTATACTGGCCGCGGGATGGACGCGCGCCCGCAAGCCCCCGCGGTCGTCTCCGTGCCGGGCGGGCGCTTCGGGATGGGGTCGGCGCAGGGCCGCCCCGACGAAGGCCCCGTGCACGAAGCCGAGGTGGCGGCCTTCCGCATGGCCCGTACCCCCGTGACCCGCGCGCAGTACGCGTCGTTCGCGCGCGCGGTGGGGGCGGGTACGCCGCCCTGGTGGTCCGATCCCGCCTTCGCCGCTCCGAATCAACCCGTGGTGGGCGTGACCTGGCAGGAGGCCGCGGCCTACGCCGATTGGCTCTCCGAGCGCTCCGGCGGGCGATGGCGGCTGCCCACGGAGGCGGAATGGGAGCGCGCCGCCCGCGGCGGCCTGGAGCAGGCGCCGACGGCGTGGGGCGACGCGGTGCCCGAGGGCGAGGTGCCCGAAGGCCCGCTCGAGGGACCGTGGCCGGTGGGGCGCGGCACACCCAATGGCTACGGCCTCCTCGACATGGGCACCATCGTCCACGAGTGGTGCCTCGACTGGTACGGGCCCGATTACTATCGCGAGGCGCCACCGGTCGATCCGCGCGGGCCCGCGGAAGGATCGCGCCGCTCCAGCCGCGGCGGCTCGTGGCGGCACCGCGTCCGCTGGTCGCCGCCCTCGGCCCGCAGCAGCCTGCCGCCGTCCTTCCGCTACGCCGACTACGGGTTCCGCCTGCTGCTGGAGGGCGCGTGAGCGTGGCCCGCGGCGCGGTGTCCGTGGTGGGGGCCGCCCTCGTGAACGTCAGCTCCTACGGGATGATGATCGAGTCGCCGGTGCCGCTGGAGCGCGACACGGTGATGCAGTTCCGCCTGGTCGTGGCGGGCCAGAAGGCCGACGTTGAGGCGCGCGTGGCCGCCTGCATGCCCGTCCCGGCCGGGCGCCGCTACACCGTGGCCCTGGAATTCGTGCGCATCCCGCCCGAGACGCAGCAGCGCCTTGTCCGCGTCCTCAGCGGCCAGGAGCCGGCGGCGTAGCGACGCCGTCCGGCACGAAGCCGATCCCGGCTATTCGATCAATTGCGAGCCAGACCGAACTTCACGGTAACGGTCAGGATGACGCTCACTGCCTGGCCGTTGAGGCGGGTCGGCGTGTAGACCCATCGCCGCACTGCTTCGACCGCAGCGTCGGCAAGCAACGGATTCCCGGTCACGACCTTCAAGTCCGTGACTCGGCCGCTCTCGTCGATGACGCACTCGAGGATCACCTTGCCGGAGACACCCGCGCGCCTGGCGAGATCGGGATAGGCGGGAGCAGCTCCGTGGATCCGGCTCGGCTCCTGGATGTCTCCCCCGACCCGTCTCGGCGGCCCGGACCCGTCGCCCGTTCCTCCCGGCCCCGCCGCTCCCTCGTCATCGGTGCGGCCTACGGCAACACCGGGCGTGCAGCCGAAAAGGCAGATCGGGAGATCGCCGGCGGGCGCATCGAGGAGGTCGGTCTCGATGTCCGCAGCGGAGACGTCGGTAACGACCGGTGGCACTTCGACGGCAAGGCGCGCGGTCTCCGTCCGTCTGGGCACACGCGATGTGCCCGCGCGCACCGCGGGCGGCCCTGCGGCGGCGGCCGGGCGCGGAGCGGTGGGGAAGAGCACGGCCGACGTCCGGTGCGGCTCCTCACGGATGGCCTTCACCGACAGCGTCGCCAGCGCGGCCAGGGCCATCACATGGAGTGCCAGCGACAGCGGCCACGTGCTGACGGACGGCCGTCGAGCGGCAGTCGTTCCGGACACCACGAGGTCGTCGAAAAGACGGCGTCTCATCTTCGCCTCCCGCTCCGGAGAGTGTCCGAGCTATGGTCCTGTCGAGTTCGACACCGGCCGGCGGGCTGCGGTTCCCGAGCGAAGGCTAGGCGGACGGCGCGGAGGCTGGCCGGGGCCAGTGCGCTGGCCACGGCCTGGGCGGCGGGTCCGGCAATGCTGCGGCGCGGCCGATAGCGGCTTGGTATCCCTCGCGGCAGCGGGCGGGGGAATGCTCGCGGCGGACGAACGCGCGCGCGGCCTGTCCGAGGCGCGCGCGGGCCTGCGGCGTGTCGTGGAGGCGGAGGATGGCGCGGGTCAGCGCGCCCTCTTCGTCGGTCGGGTCCACTCGGATCACGGCGGCGTCCGGGATGTCGGCCAGGTGCTCCAGGTCCGAGATGACCGTGGGCCGGCCCTGGGCGAGGACGCGCAGGAGGGCCGCGGAGGTCTCCCGGCCCGTCGGGTAGCGGAGATGGACGGCGAGGTCCGCGGCGCCCATGTACGCGGGCAGCTCCTCGAGCGG
>DAINRN010000147.1:0-7679 GCA_036741815.1 Acidobacteriota bacterium | reverse complement strand
CACGTCCACGCATCCGCGGGTGAGGATCTCGAGCGCGTCCGCCGGCGTCGTCATGCGGGCTTCACCGCGAGCCGTCGCCCCTCGATCGTCCACCGCCCGCTCAGCCACAACCGCACCGCGCGCGGGTAGATCCGGTGCTCGGCCTCCAGGATCCGCGCGGCCAGATCGTCCGGGCCGTCCTCGTCCAGCACGGGCACCGCCTCCTGGGCGACGATGGGCCCCGCGTCCAGGCCCTCGTCCACCACGTGCACGGTGGCCCCGCTGACCTTGACGCCGTGCTCCCAGGCCTGGCGCTGCGCATCCTTGCCGGGGAAGGCGGGCAGCAGGGACGGATGGACGTTCAGGACGCGGCCGGGGAAGGCGCCCAGGAAGACGGGGGAGAGCAGCCGCATGTAGCCGGCCAGGCAGACGAGGTCCACACCGTGCGCGGCCAGCAGCCTCGCGACCTCGGCCTCGTGCTCCTCGCGGGCACGGCCACGGTGATCGCAGACGAGGGCGGGCACGCCCGCGCCGCGCGCGCGCTCCAGGCCGGGCGCGCCTTCCACGTTCGAGACCACGACGGCGATCTCCCCGCCCAGCGTCCCCGCCGCCCCCGCGTCGATCAGGGCCTGGAGGTTGGTGCCGCGGCCGCTGATGAGCACGCCGACCTTCTTCAAGGACGGGCTACTCGAAGGAGACGCCCGAGCCGCGGACCACGGACCCCATGAGGAAGCTCGGGAAGCCGCGGCGTTCCAGCGAGTGCTCGACGTCGTGGAGGTCGGCGGGGGCCACGATGACCGCCATGCCGATCCCCATGTTGAAGGTCCGGAACATCTCGAGGTCGCTCACGCGTCCGCCGGACTGGATCAGGCGGAACAGGGGCGGCGCCGGCCACGACCCGCGGCGGAGGCGCGCCCCCAGCCCGTCGGGCAGCACGCGCGGGATGTTGCCCTCGAAGCCGCCGCCGGTGATGTGGGCCAGGGCCCGGATCCGCCCGCGCTCCAGCAGCGGCTCCAGGGCGGGCAGGTAGCAGAGGTGGGGCGCCAGGAGAGCCTCGCCCAGGGTGGCGTCGAGCTCCTCGATGCGGCTGTTCACCGAGTGGCCCATGGCGTCGAAGAGCACCTTGCGCGCCAGGCTGTAGCCGTTCGTGTGCAGGCCGGCCGAGGGGAGCCCGAGGATGGCGTCGCCTTCACGCACGTTCGCGCCCGTCAGGGCCTTCTCCCTCTCCACCACGCCCACGATGAAGCCGGCCAGGTCGTAGTCGCCCGGCGCGTAGGTGCCGGGCATCTCCGCCGTCTCCCCGCCGATGAGCGGGCAGCCGAACTCCGCGCAGGCCCGGGACAGGCCGCGGACGATCTGCTCGACGCGGTCCGGATCCATGCGCCCGAGGGCGATGTAGTCGAGGAAGAAGAGCGGCGACGCGCCCTGGACGAGGATGTCGTTCACGCAATGGGCGACCAGGTCGTAGCCCACGGTGTCATGCACGCCGGCGGCCACCGCCACCTGCACCTTGGTGCCCACCCCGTCCGTGGAGGCCACGAGCACGGGCTCGCGGTAGCGGCCCAGGTCGGGGCGGAACATCGCCCCGAAGGAGCCGATCTCCGAGAGCACCGAGGGGTTGAAGGTCCCGCGGGCGAGCGTCTTGATGCGGGCCTTGGCGGCGTCGGCGGCGGAGATGTCCACGCCGGCCTCGCGGTAGTCCATCGCGCGCGGATTCTACCATCGGGCTTCGCGCCGCCGCCCTTGCCCGCGGTGAAAACGGGGCGTTAAGATGGCGCGAAGCGAGGACGCCAAGAGATGACACGCTGTCCCGAGTGCGAGTCGGACCTCGAGCTGGACGGCTACGAGCTGGAGGTGGGGGAGACCCTGCACTGCCCGGAGTGCTCCACCGAGCTGAAGGTGGTCTCCAACGATCCCGTGACCGTGGCCCTCGCCGAGACCTAGGGCGCACGCCGGCCGCTAGAAGGCGGCCAGGGCGTCCTTCTCGTTGGGATAGGTCTCGAAGATGGGGAGGAGCCGCGCGATGTAGATCGTGGAGTGCACCCGCTCGTTGGCGTTGAAGAGCTTCAGCCGGGCACCCTGCGCCTTGCAGCGCCGCAGCCCCGCCACCAGCTCCCCCAGGCCCGCGCTGTCCAGAGTGGTCACATCGGACAGGTTCAGCACGAGCTTCGTCCAGCCCTCGGCCAGGAGCGCGTCGATGGTCTCACGGAAGATCTGGTCGCCCAGGCCCGCCGTGAGCTTGCCCTTCAGGTCGACGATGACCACGTCCTCGGCCTTGCGGATCTCGACGTGCATCGATCGCGCTCAGCCCAGCACGCGCTGGAAGGCCTCGGGCCGCCGCTCCACCGTGTACCGCTGGCGCGCCTGCGACAGGTATGCGCGGAAGAGCTGCTGCCGGCGCTGGTCCTTCAGGCCCGCCACGATGGACGCCTTTTGGCCCTCCCAGGCGGCGGGGTCGAACGCCTTCTTCTCCAGGATCCGCAGGACGGCGTAACCGGCGGAGGTGCGGACGGCGTCGGACAGCGCGCCCTGGGGGAGCGCGAAGGCCGCGTCCTCCAGGGCGGAGCCGGTGCCGAGGTCGCCGAGCGGCTGGCCGCGGCCGACGAGGCCGGGGGTCTCCTTGCGGACGAAGCCCAGCGACGACGCGGCCTTCTCGAGGCCCTCCTTCGCCGCCCGCCCGCTGAGCTCTCTGGCCTTGGCCCGCGCCGCCTGCAGGGCCATCTCCTCGGCCAGGTCCGCCTTCACCCTGGCCTGGACTTCCTTCAGCTCCGGCACGCGCGGGGGCTGCACCTCGGCCAGGGCGACGAAGACGTAGCCGCTGGGCACCGCGAACGGCTCGGGCTCCACCTGCCCCGCCTTCAGCTCGAAGGCCCGGGCCTGGAGCGCCGACGACGACAGCGGCGGCGGCAGGGTCGCGCCGCGGGCGAAGGGCGCGCTCTTCTTCATGACGAGGCCCTGCTCGCGGCCGGCCTCCTCCAGCCCCTTTCCCTTGCGCAGGGCCGCGGCCACCGCAACCATCTTCTCCTCGCCCAGGGCCTGCGTGCGTTGCGCGAGGAGGGTCTGGCGGATGCGGTCCTTGACCTGGGTCAGGGGGGGCACCGTCTCCTCCTTGCGGGAGGTGAGCTTGATGATGTGGTAGCCGAAGTCGGAGCGCACGACCTCCGAGACCTCGCCGGGGTTCAGGCTGAAGGCCGCGTTCTCGAAGGCGGGGAGCATGCGGCCGCGGCCGAAGCAGCCCAGGTCGCCGCCGCCCGGCGCGGAGCCCTTGTCCTCGGACGACTTCTTGGCGACGGCGGCGAAGTCACCGCCCGCCTTGACCTGCGCGAGCAGGTTGTCGGCCAGCTTCCGCGCCTCGTCCTCGGGATGGCCCTCGGTCGCCTCCGGCTGCGCCTTGACCTTCACCAGGATGTGGCTGGCGCACGCCTCCTCCGGCTCCTTGAAGTCGTCCCGGTGCTCCTGGTAGTAGCCTTCGATCTCGCGGTCGGTGACGGCGACGCGGCCCTGGAGCGCGGCCTCGTCCACCAGCAGGTACTGCACCGCGCGCTGCTCCGGGATGCGGTAGGCGTCGCGGTCCGCGGCGAAGCGGCGAGCCGCTTCGTCGTCGGACACGGCGGACGCCGCCCGGAACGATGCGGCGTCCACGAGCGCGTACTCGGCCTTCACCTGCTCCGTGCGCCGGCGGAACTCGCGCTCCGCCTCACCGGGCGTCACCGCCACGCCGTCGGTGACGATCCGCTCGAGCCGCTCGCGCAGCAGGGCCTCGCGCAGCCACTGCTCGAACTCCTCCACCGTGCGGCCCTGGAGCTCCAGGCGCCGGCGCAGCTCGTCGGTCCCGATGTAGCGGCCGTTCTCCTGGAAGCGGGCGGCCGTCTCCCGAGCCAGGGTCGCGTCGTCGACGGTGAGGCCCAGCCGCCGCGCCTCCAGCTCCACCAGGCGGTCGTCCACGAGGCCGCTGAAGACCTGCTCCTCGAGGCCCATGCTCCGGAGGGCGTCCGCGTCGAGCCGGCCCTGGTACAGCTGCTCCAGGCGCTGGCGCTGCTGGAGGTACGACCGCCGGAACTCCCCAACCGTGATGGGCAGGCCGCCCACCCTGGCCACGGCCTCGCCGGGGCTGCCGGCGTCGGCGCCCTGGAAGGCGGGGATGTACAGGATGATGAACGCGGCGATGACCAGCCAAAGGAACCCGAACAGCCAGCGCCGATGGCGCCGCATGGCGGCAAGGGCCATGGACCTCCCCTGGGGCGCTCTTTCGGGCCACCCGCAAAAGGCGCATTCTAACCCGCGCGGCGACGGCGCCGCAAGGGTAGAAGCCGTGCGGTCGTTGCGCGTCCGTTCTCCTTCGTCTATAATCCCGCTCCCGTAAGTCGCTTGGACTGAAGGGATTTGAGGAAGCGCCGCCCTGAGCCGGGCTCGGCCCGCGGCGCCGCCATGGCCAAGAACAAACCGCCACGCGACGACCTGATCGACTGGTTCACGATCACCTACCGAAGCATCTACACCGCGGTCGGCGTGCTGGTCGCGATAGCCGCGGCAGGCGGCTATTACTACTGGAACAAGAACCGGCCGGCGGTCACGGCCACGACGGAGCCCGGCCCCGCCACCACCACCGCCCACTTCACCTCCATCGAAGGCGGCGTGAAGGTCAAGGCGGTGGGGACCTTCGAGTGGGTGACGGCCGACTCCAGCATCCTTCTGAAGAAGAGCGACCTCGTGCGCACCGGCGCGGGGGCCAGCGCGGAGATCACGTTCTTCGACGGGACCGTGGTCCACGTGCGACCGGACAGCCTCATCACGATCGAGGAGACCTCGGAAGACCCATCCACCAAGCGGCGCAAGGTGGCCTGGCACATCTCCTCGGGCGAGGTGAACTTCCAGACCGTGCGCAAGAACGTCGAGGGCAGCTCCACGGAGGTGTCCACGCCCACGGTGAAGGCCACGGCGGGCGAGCTGGCGCAGGGTGGCATCAAGGTCGCGGAGGCGGGCGACACCGACATGAAGCTGTATCGCGGAACGGCGGTGGCGGAGACCCGCGCGGGCCAGCGCGTGGACATCTCCGCCAACGAGGGCCTCACCGTGGACGCCGCGGGCAAGGCGGGCCCCAAGGTGTCGCTGCCCGTGGTGCCTTCGCTCCTGGCCCCCCCGCACCAGGCGGAGATCTCGTACCCCGACCTGGCGCGGGCCACCACGCTCCTGGCCTGGAAGCCCGTGGCGGGGGCCGCCGCTTATCACGTGATGGTGGACTACAGCCCCTACTTCAACCGCCCGCTCGTGGACCGCACCAGTTGGCGGGAGAGCTCCATGGAGCTGCGTGGGCTCGACGTGGGGAAGTACTACTGGCGGGTGGCGGCGGTGGACAAGGACAGCGTGGAAGGCAACTTCTCCGACTTCGCGCGCTTCACGGTGGGCCGTCCCACGGGCGCGGGCCGCGGAGAGGGCCCGCCGCCCGCCCTGCTCATCGAGCCGCTCGACGTGCGCCAGAACATCGTCCAGGTGAAGGGACGGACGGAGCCGGGGGCCACCGTCACCGTGAACGGGCAGCGGGTGGACGTGGCCAGCGACGGAGTCTTCAACGAGTTCATCAGCCTGGACAAGGTGGGGCGGCAGACGGTCGTCATCCGGGCCACGGGCATCAACGGAGGCGTGCGCGAGGAGAAGCGGCCCGTGGTGGTGGCGTTCTAGGCCGTGCCACGATGACGCGCGTGGCCGTGTTCAGCGGGCCCTACCTGAGGCGCAACCTCGAAGACGCCGCGGGCCACGGCCTGACCTACTCGTTCTTCCCACCCCTGGGCCCGAAGCCGCGGATGCCCGCGCTCAAGGGTTTCGAGGGCGCGCTGGTGGAGCTGGGCCGCGCACCCCGCGGCCAGGGCCTGCGTGCGCTGCGCGCCGCGCTCCCGGGCAAGGCGGTGGGCAGCCTGTCGCTCCGGCCCGACGCCGACGACCTGCGCCGCTCGGTGCGGCTCGGCTTCGACTTCCATCTCGGCTCGTGGCGCAGCGGCGATCCGCCCCCGCCGCAGGTGCTCGCCCACCTCAAGGCCTTCCGCTCCCGCGAGGCCGCGGCCTTCCGTCGCCTGGAGGTGGGCCGACACCTGAAGAAGACGACCCAGCGGCTGGCCATCCTCACCGACATCGTGAAGACCGCCAACTCCATCCTCGAGCCCCGCAAAGTGATCGAGCTGATCATGGCCAAGATCCAGCAGCTCATCCCCTCCGAGGCCTGGTCCATGCTGATGGTGGACGAGGAGAAGCAGGAGCTGGCCTTCGAGCTGGCCCTGGGGGAGAAGGGCAAGGACGTCTCGTCGTTCCGGATCAAGATCGGGGAGGGCATCGCCGGCTGGGTGGCGCAGAGCGGTCAGCCCACCATCGTCAACGATACCTCGAAGGACCCGCGCTTCGCGGGCAAGTTCGACACCAAGACCCAGTTCCGGACCCGCTCCATCCTGGCCGCGCCCCTCATCTCCCGCGGGCGCACCATCGGGGTGGTGGAGATCATCAACAAGCTGCAAGGAAAGTTCAGCCCCTCCGACCTGGAGATCCTGCTCACCCTCGTGGAGCCGTGCGCCATCGCCATCGAGAACGCCATCCTCTTCCAGCGGACCGAGCAGCTCACCATCACGGACGACCTCACCAAGCTCTTCAACTCGCGCTATCTCAACGTCTACATCGGGCGCGAGATCAAGCGCTGCAAGCGCCACGGGATCCCGCTCTCGGTCATCTTCCTCGACCTGGACGGCTTCAAGGGGATCAACGACGCGTTCGGGCACCTGGCGGGCTCGCGCACCCTGAGCGAGGTGGGGGGCATACTCGCGGAGGCGGTGCGGGAGTCGGACATCCTGGCCCGGTACGGCGGAGACGAGTTCGTGGTGGTCCTCCCCGAGACCCCGGCCTCCGGGGCCCTGGTCATCGCGGAGCGGATCCGGAAGTCCATCGAGGCGCACGTCTTCCTCGCGGAGCAGGGCCTGGCCGCCCGCATATCGGCCTCGGTGGGCATCGCCTCCTACCCCGACCACGCGCTCACGCCCGAGGGCCTCATCCAGAAGGCCGACCAGGCCATGTACCGGGTCAAGGAGCGGGACAAGAACGGCATCGAGGTGGCCGTATAGGAATCCCCTGTGCGTGCTCTGTGCGTCCGCCGGGCTGCCATACAATGAAAACACGGTCGCCGCGGCGCGGAACCGACACCAGGATTCGCCTGCGCGCGAGTCCTTCGTAGCGAGGCGAATCATCCATGAACCTGCGTTCCATCGTTAACCTGAGCTTCCTCTCCAGTGACCTGGCCATCGACCTGGGCACCGCCAACACGCTCGTCTACGCGAAGAACAAGGGGATCGTGGTCAGCGAGCCCTCCATCGTGGCCGTCAACAAGGTCACCGGGAAGGTGGAGGCGGTGGGCAAGGACGCCAAGGAGATGCTCGGGCGCACGCCCGGCAACATCGTGGCCATCCGTCCCATGAAGGACGGCGTCATCGCCGACTTCGAGATCACCGAGAAGATGCTGTCGCACTTCATCCGCAAGGCGCACAACCGCAATACCTTCGTGCGGCCCCGCATCATCATCGGCATCCCCTCCGAGGTCACGCAGGTCGAGAAGCGGGCGGTGAAGGACTCTGCGTTGAAAGCCAAGGCCTCGGAGGTCTACCTCGTGGACCAGGCCATGGCCGCCGCCATCGGCGCGGGCCTGCCCATCACCGAGCCCTAGGGGA
>DAINRN010000146.1:5571-7686 GCA_036741815.1 Acidobacteriota bacterium | reverse complement strand
GCCGACACCGGAAGAGAAACGCTACCGCTACTTCTTCAGCCTCGGCCAGGCCTTCTGATCGGCGGCTACCTCAGGCCGGCCAGCAGCTGCTTGACGCTGTTGGCCTCGGGCGCCTTGGGGGCCAGCTTCAGGAACGTCTCGAAGTCGGAGACCATCCGGTCGGGCTGCTTCTTCTTGTAGTAGGCCTGTCCGCGCCAGTAGTAGGCGTGGGCCAGATCCGCCCTGGCCTTGATCGCGGCGCCCATGCGGTCGATCGCCTCGTCGTACTTCTTCTGGCCGACCAGCGAGTCCCCCAGGGCCGCCACCGCCAATTCGTCGGTCGGGCGATCGATGAGGGCGGCCTTCGCCGCGGCCTCCGCCTCGCCGTACTTCTTCTGCTTGGCCAGGCTGGCCGCCAGGTAGGCCTTGGCATCGGCGCCGGGCGCGTTCGCGAGCTGAGCCGCGGCCTCCGCGTACTTGCCCTGCTTGTAGAGCGAGATTCCCGCCTGGAGGTCATCGGCGTCGACGACGGCGGAGCTCCCCAGCCCGGCACTGGCCAACAGCATGAAGCCCATCGTTACCCGTATCGCGGTCCAGCGGGTCTCTCTCATGAAATGCCTCCCGGAGACAGGATAACCCCAGAGTTCATGAGCGCCTCGTTCAGCCCAACTGAGGCCTGCACCAGCCCGCGAGCTGCCGCGTCTCCGGGACTGGCCAGGCGGCGCGGCTGATCCTCACGACGGGAGGCAGGACTTACGGATTCCGTACGTTCCGGAACGTATAACTCGCAGCGATAATTGTTACCATTCGGACTTGTCCCGGGAGTGTTGGTGCCGGTCGGGCGCCGGTAGTAATGGCCCCAGGTCTCGTTGATCAGTACTGATCAGCCGCTGGAGTACTTGTTCCGGAACAAGTTCGCCTTGGTCATTCGCCCGGAGCGGTCGCAGCCTCACGGAGCTGTTGAGTAAGGCCGAGCAGGTCGACCTCGACCCATCGCTCGACGATCTTCCCCTTCGACAGGCGATAGATGGCCATGCCGGTAAAGGACACGGCTTTCCCGGTCGGAGGTATGTCCAGGAAAACGCCGGTGTGCGTCGCTTGGGCGCGCCAGCGGACGACGACCTTGTCCCCCTCCCCTATCAGGTCGTCGACGGTGAGCTTCACGTCGGGCAAGCCGGCGCGGATGCGCCCGTAGAATTGCCGAATCCCCTCCGGGCCGAGAGGCGTTCCGGGCGGCATCTCGTGCCCGATGAACGCGGGGCTGAACAGCTCATCGACCACCGCGAAGTTCCACTTGGAGAAGAGCTCGTCATAGAGGCGTCGCACTGCGCGCTTGTTCTCGGCGGCGTCGTCCGCGGAGCTGGTCTCACCGGCGACGAGCGTGAGAGTCATCAAGGCGCCGGCCACACGGCTGATCGACCCCGCCCTCGAGCGAGTCACGCCCGGACGAGACTCCCGATCAACGCCTCGAAGATGCGGCGGCCATCGGCGGATCCGAGCTCGCCTTCCGCTGCGCGCTCCGGGTGCGGCATGAGGCCCACCACGTTGCGGCCGGGGTTGCAGACGCCCGCGATGGCGCGCGCGCTGCCGTTGACGTTGGCGGCGTCGTCGAGCCGTCCCGAAAGATCGACGTAGCGGAACACGACCTGGCCGTTGGCCTCCAGCCGGTCCAGCTCGTCATCGGGCAGGAAGAAGTTCCCCTCGCCGTGGGCGATGGGCATGGTCATCACCGTCCCTACGGGGACGCCGGCGGTGGCGATGGTGTCGTCGCGCTCGACGCGGATGTGGACGGGCTGGGACAGGAACTTGACCGTCCGGTTGCGCAGCATGGCGCCCGGCAGCATCCCCGCCTCCTGCAGGATCTGGAAGCCGTTGCAGATCCCGAGCACGGGGCCGCCAAGGGCCGCGAAGGCCTTCACCGCGCGCATGACGGGCGAGAAGCGCGCGATGGCGCCGGTGCGCAAGTAGTCGCCGTACGAGAAGCCGCCGGGAAGGATGATCGCGTCCAGGCCCGACAGGTCGGCGTCCTTGTGCCAGACGAAACGGGCCTCCTGGCCGCAGACGTGCTTCACGGCGTGGTACGCGTCGTGGTCGCAGTTGGATCCCGGGAAGACGACCACCCCGACCCTCATTCCA
>DAINRN010000146.1:2788-5561 GCA_036741815.1 Acidobacteriota bacterium | reverse complement strand
ACGCGGAAGCTCTCGATCACCGGGTTGGCCAGGACCTTGCGCGCGATCTCCTCCACCGTCTGCCGGGCCTGCTCCCCCGAGACGCCGTCGAGGGCCACCTCGAAGAACTTCCCCTGGCGCACATCGGTGACGCCGCTGTAGCCGAGCGACGTCAGCGCGTCGTGGATCGTCTTGCCCTGGGGGTCGAAGACCGACTTCTTGAGGGTGACGTAGACCCGTGCCCGAGCCATTGCCGTCCTTATCTTAACGCGGCCGCTCGCCGCGGCGGCGCGCCATCGCCGGCTTGGAGCCGAACACGCGCGCGAAGATCGCGTCCACGTGGGTCAGGTAGCGGTCCAGGTGGAACACGGCGTCCAGCTCGGGGCCCTTCAGCACCTTCCGCACCGCGGGGTCGGCGGCGACGCGCTGCTTGAAGTCGCCGTCGTGCTTCCAGGCCTCCATGGCGTGGTGCTGGACCACGCGGTAGGCGTCCTCGCGCGCCATGCCCCGTGCGGTCAGCTCCAGGAGCAGCTGGCCGGAGAAGACGAGCCCCTTCGTCAGCTCCAGATTCCGCTTCATGCGGTCGGTGTGCACCGCCATCCCCCGCACGATGTCGGTCATGCGCCGCAACATGTGGTCGAGGACCAGGAAGGTGTCGGGCAGGATCACCCGCTCCACGGACGAGTGGCTGATGTCGCGCTCGTGCCACAAGGCGATGTTCTCGAAGGAGGCCAGGGCGTTGGCGCGCACCAGGCGGGCCAGTCCGCTGATCTGCTCGCAGCCCACCGGGTTGCGCTTGTGGGGCATGGCCGACGAGCCCTTCTGCCTCTCCCCGAAGGGCTCCTCCACCTCGCGCACCTCGGTCTTCTGCAGGGCGCGGATCTCGGTGGCGAAGGTCTCCAGGGTCGCCGCGCAGATGGCCAGGGCGGACATGACCTCGGCGTGGCGGTCGCGCTGCAGCACCTGCGAGGCGATGGGCGCGGGCCGCAGCCGCAGCCGCTCGCACACCGCCTCCTCCACCTCCGGGGGCAGGTGGGAGAACGTCCCCACCGCGCCCGACAGCTTCCCCACCAGGATCGTCTCTCGCGCGCGCTCGATGCGGGCGCGGTCGCGCTCCAGCTCCGCGTGCCACAGCGCCAGCTTCAGCCCGAAGGTCATGGGCTCGGCGTGGACGCCGTGGGTGCGCCCGATCATCGGGGCGTGCTTGAACTCGTGGGCGCGGTCGCGCAGGACCGCCAGCAGCGCGGCCACGTCCTGCAGGATCAGCTCGCAGGCCTCGCCCATGAGCATGGCGAGGGCGGTATCCACGACGTCCGACGAGGTCAGGCCGTAGTGCAGCCAGCGGCCCTCGGGCCCCACGCTCTCCGCCACGTCCGAGACGAAGGCGATGACGTCGTGCTGGACCTCCTTCTCGATGGCGTCGATCCGGCCGACGTCGAAGCGGGCCTTCTGCTTGATGGCGGCCAGGGCGTCGGGAGGCACGACGCCGCGCTCGGCCAGCACCTCGGTGGCGGCGATCTCGACCTTGAGCCAGGTGGCGAACCGGTTCTGGTCCGACCAGATCCGGGCCATCTCCGGGCGGGAGTAGCGCGGGATCATGCCGAGCGGAGTCTACCACCGGGCGCGGCGTTGACGGGGCGCGCGGGAACCCGTAACGTCGTTGGCAACGGGCCAACGATGGGTCGAGCGACGTTCAGAATCCTGATCGCGCTGGGCTGCGCCGCGGCGGCCTCCGCCGCAGAGCAGAAGCCCCGCTTCCCCGTGGACGTGGAGCGGGTGGTGATCGACGCCCGCGCGGTGGACGGCCAGGGAAGGCCGCTCCTCGGCCTGACCGCCGCGGACTTCCGCGTCAAGGTGGACGGCAAGCCCGTCGACCTCGAGTCCGCGACCTGGATGGCAGGCAAGGCGCCCGACGAGCCGCTGCCCCCGGTGGACGGCGCCGGCATGCCGCAGGGCGACGTGGTCGTGGGCGGACTGCCCCCTGGCCGCCTCATCGTCTTCCTCTTCCAGAAGGACTTCCATCCCTCGCGGCTGCCCGGCCTGATGCGGATGCAGCAGAAGGCCGTGAAGTTCCTTGAGACCCTGGGGCCCGAGGACCGCGTGGCGGTGATGTCGCTCGACACCCAGCTCAGGCTCTGGCAGGACTTCACGGCCGACCGCGAGAAGGTGCGCCACGCGATCAAGCGGTCTGTCTTCTTCGGCAGGTTCTCCACCGGCCAATCCGTGGAGGCGCCGTCCCTGGCGGCGAACTTCGACTTCGACGCGGCCAGGCGCGTGGGCACGCCCGAGACGGCGCTGCTCGTCACGGCGCGCGCCCTCAAGCCCCTGCCCGGAGCGAAATCGCTGGCGTTCTTCGGGTTCGGCATGGGCCGGCTGAGCTGGCCCGCCTTCACGATGAACCCCGACTACGGGGAGGCCCGCCAGGCCCTGCTCGACGCGCGCACGACCGTGTTCACCCTGGACGTCACCGACGCCGACTATCACACGCTCGAGGTGGGCCTGGAGCAGGTGGCCCAGGACACCGGCGGGTTCTACGCCAAGACCCACCTCTTCCCCGCGCAGGCCATGACGCGCCTGGAGGGCGCCATGGCCGGCCACTACGTCCTCGTCTTCGAGAAGCCGCCGACCCGGAGCGGGGCGCACCGGGTCGAGGTGAAGCTCGTGGGGCGAAAGGGCGAGGTCCTGGCCAAGGACTCCTACGTCGACTGAGGCCGGCGGCTAGAAGAGCCGGAGCTGCTTCGGCGCCTTTGGCGCTGCGGGCACTTTTTCCTTTTACGCGGACAAGACGATCACA
>DAINRN010000146.1:0-2778 GCA_036741815.1 Acidobacteriota bacterium | reverse complement strand
CGCGGCGCCGACGTCGATCCAGTCCGTGCCCTCCGGCCCCGTGACCTCGACCCGCACCTCGGTGCGCCCGCGCCGGCGTAGCGCGGACTCCGCCGCCATCAGCGCCACCTCGGGGTGGTTGTTCTGCCGCGACAGGTGGGCCAGCACCACGATCCGGCAGGCCTCGCCCAGGTCCCGCCCCAGGTAGCGCGCGGTGTCGTCGTTGGACAGGTGGCCGAAGCCGCCGAGGATCCGCTGCTTCAGCGACCAGGGATAGGGCCCGTCGCGGAGCATGTCGGGGTCGTAGTTCGACTCGACCAGCACGGCGTCGCAGCGCCGGAACGCGCTGACGAGCCCGCGCCCGACGTGGCCGAAGTCGGTGGCGTGGCCGAGAGAGCGGCCGTCGCACGTGACCACGAAGGCGAGCGGCGCCGCCGCGTCGTGGGGCACGGGCACGCCCTCGACGGTCAAGCCGCCGATCTGCCGCGGCACGCCCGCTTCGAGGACGTCGTACCCCTCGATCTCCGTCGCGCCCAGGCCGGCCGCGGCGTAGGTCCCGCGGCTGCCGCTGAGGCGCACGCCCCACTTCTTGGAGAAGCCGGGCGCGCCCCGGGAGTGGTCGTTGTGCTCGTGGGAGACGAAGACCGCCGAGATGGAGTCCGCCTCGACGCCCACCGCGCTGAGCCGCTCGGCCAGCTCCCGCGGCGCCAGCCCCGCGTCGATCAGGATGCGAGTCCCGCCGCCCTCGACGAGCGTGGTGTTCCCCGAGCTGCCCGAGCCCAGGACGCGGAACCGCAGCATTCCCGGCTAGTTGAGCACAAGGGCCGGTCATCTCAAAGCTAAATTCCGCCGAACTCTTGCGCGGGCGCGCGCCTCCGATGCAGTATCGCGCGCATGAGCGTCGCCACCGGCCGCCGCGGCCTCTACGAAGTGGGAGCCATCGCCCTGGCCGCCCTGGCGCTCGCTTCCGGGCGACCGATGGCGAAGGGCGGCTTCGCCCTCCGCGACGGGGACCGCGTCGTCTTCTACGGCGACAGCATCACCGAGGCGCGCCACTACACGTCCTTCGTGGAGACCTACGTCGTCACCCGATTCCCGAAGCTGGACGTCACGTTCGTGCATTCGGGCTGGGGCGGCGACGGCGTGAACGGCGGCGTGGGCGGAGACATCGACACGAGGCTGTCCCGCGACGTCCTGGCGTACGAGCCCACCGTCCTGACGGTGATGCTGGGGATGAACGACGGCGGGAAGCGCCCCTTCGATGCCGGGCTGTTCGAAGCCTACTCGTCAGGGTACCGCCACATCGTTGACACCGTCCGGCGGAGCCGTCCCGGGATCCGCATCACGGTCCTCCAGCCCTCTCCCTACGACGACGTCACGCGCGCCGCGGATTTCGAGGGCGGCTACAACGCGGTGCTCCTCCGCTACGGGCAGTTCGTCAAGGACCTGGCCGCCACGGAGCAGCTGACCGTCGCCGACCTCAATGGCCCCGTGGTGAGGGCGCTGACCCGTGCGAAGGCGGCCGATCCCGCGGCCGCGGCCCGCCTGATCCCCGACCGCATCCATCCCGGCCCGCAGGTGACGCTCGTCATGGCGCAGGCGCTCCTCGAGGCGTGGAACGCACCCCCGACGGTCACCGCGGTGCAGATCGACGCCCCGCGGAAGGCGGCGAGCGTGCAGGTCGGGACGCGCGTCTCCGGTGTGCGCGCCGGCGACGGGATCTCGTGGACCCAGGAGGACGCGGCCCTGCCGATGCCGCTCGACGTACAGGACCCGCTGATGGCCCTCGTGCTCCGGTCCTCCGACTGCGTGGAGGCTCTCGACCGTCAGCCGCTGAAGCTGCTCGGCCTGCCTGCGGGCAGATACGTCCTTCGCATCGACGGCGCACCGGTCGGCTCGTTCACGTCCGACCAGCTGGCCTCGGGGATCAACCTGGCCGAGCTGCCCACGCCCATGGCACGGCAGGCGGCGGAGGTGCACGCGCTCACCCTGGAGCACAACGCGCTCCACTGGCAGAAGTGGAGGCGATACCAGGTGGCCTTCGCGGCCACCCCGTCCCCCGAGCTGACGGAAGCGCTGCGCGCGCTGGATGCGCTCGAGGCCACCGTGGTCAAGCGCCAGCGCGAGGCCGCCCAGCCCAGACCTCGGCACTACGAACTGCGGGCGGAGAGGTCAACGGCCGCTCCGTGACGCTTACGGAAAAACGGCCTCGCCCCCCACGAACGTCGCGAAGACCTTCACGTCCTTGAGCTCGGCCGCGGGCACGGCCAGGGGATCGCGGTCGAGGACGACGAGGTCGGCGAGGGTGCCGGGGGCCAGGACCCCTTTCTCCTTCTCCTCGAAGCCGGCGTAGGCGCCGCCCGACGTGTACCACTTGAGGGCGGTGCGCACGTCCACCCGCTCGTCGGGGGCCAGCACCTCGCCCGTCAGGTATTCCTTCCGCTCGACCGCCGACCAGATCCCCCACCACGGGCTCAGGGGCGTCACGCCCACGTCGCTGCCCCCGGAGACGACGATGCCGCGGTCCTCGTAGCTCTTGCCCCGGTACGACATGAGGACCCGCTCGGGCCCGTAGTTCCGGAACCAGTCGCCGATCCAGTACACGAAGGGCGGGTTGTGATCCACGAGCACGCCCATCCTCTTGATGCGGTCCAGGAGGGCGGGCGTCGTCACGCCGCAATGGACGATGCGGCTGCGATGGTCGCCGGGGGCCGGGCCGAGCGCGCCCTCCAGGGCGTCCAGGATCTGCGCGATCGCGCGGTCGCCGATCCCATGGGCGGTGATCTGGAACCCCAGCTC
>DAINRN010000145.1:0-7703 GCA_036741815.1 Acidobacteriota bacterium | reverse complement strand
CGAAAACCAGGAAAAATTGCCGCGATCCGGAGACGATCGAGGAAGCCGAGCTGATGGTGGGCGACGGAAAGGTGCCGCAATGAAGCGTGTCCTGGCCCTGGCGTGTTGCGCTGGCTTGCTGGCGTGCCGGCGAACGCCGGCCCCTGTCGCCGCCCCCCCGCCGGCCGATCCGAAGGTGATCGCCGATTGGAACGGCGGCAGCGCGACACTCACCGACATCGAGGGGGCGCTGCTCTCGATGTCCTCCAGCGAACGCCTCTCCCGCGAGTCGGACATCGTGAAGACCTACAAGGACGTGTCCGAGGAGCGGGCCCTCGCCCAGATCCTCCTGCCCAAGGGGCCGGGCGGGGCGGCCGTCAGCCTGGAGGCGAGCGCTCCCGAACAGTACGAGCACGCCCTGGCCCAGCTCTTCTCCCGCGACGTGGCCCTGCGGGGCCGCGACCTGGCCGCGGGGGAGGACGAGCTCAAGGCGTTCTACCGTGACCACCCCCAGCAGTTCCGCCGGGCGGCGCGGGTGCTGCTCTACAACATCTACCGCCGCAGGAGGGAGGGCGAGGATCCGGGAGCGGCGGTGGCCTTCCTCGCCGGCCTTCGCAAGCGCGCCCAGGCGGGGGAGAAGTTCTCCGAGCTCGCCCGCGCCAACTCCGACTCGGAGACGCGGGCCAACGACGGCCAGGTGGGCTGGACGGAACGCGGCGCCATGGCGCCCGCGCTGGAGAGGGTGGTCTTCGCGCTCAAGGAAGGCGAGGTCAGCCAGCCGGTACCGGTGCCGAGCGGAGCCGTCCTCCTCTACGCGGACAAGGCGGTCCCGGAGAAGAACCTCGCCTACGAGGACGTCAAGGTCGAGATCCGGCGCCATCTCGAGCGGAGGAAGCTCCGCGACGTCCTGGAGGCGTGGGCCAAGGACGTCCCGATCCCGGAGGGGTCGCTGGTCCTGACCAGGGAGCAGCTCAAGACCGCTCTATCCACGGGCAAGGACGACCAGCCGGTGCTCCGGATCGGCGAGACGACGGTGACCCGGGGCGACCTCACCAAGGGCGTTCCGCCGCAGGCCCGGGGCCAGCTCCAGGAGCCGCAGATCTGGGAGGTCTACCGGCAGCGCCTGTGGCACCTGCTGCTCCTGGCCGAGGCCAGGCGCTCCGGATACGTTGATCGGCCCGAGACCGCGACCGAGCTCGACCGGCTCCTGCGCCGCTCACTCGAGCGGAAGGCCGTGGAAGACAAGCTGGAGGCCCGGCTCCAGGGCGACCTCGGGCCCCAGGATGCCGTGCTGCGCGCCTACTACGACGATCATCCGCAACGGTTCATGACCCCCCTCAAGCTGCGGCTGCGCCTCCTCGTCATCGACAAGGTGACGGCCATGGGCCGGCGCATGCGGGAGCTGGAGGCCGCGCGCGCGGAGCTGGCCGCGGGCAAGCTGACCCTGGAGGAGGCTGCGCAACGGCTCGGCGGCCGCGTCGAGGACATCGGGTGGCGCGAGGCCATGCGACTCGAGGGCCTGGAGGACAAGGAGCGCCGGTACGTCCTGGACCTGCAGTCGGCCGGCTACACGGTCCCCTTCCAGCGGGGAGGGTCGCTGCGCCTGATCCAGGTCGTCGAGCGCCAGGAGCCGGTCCGGCGTCCCTACGACCAGGTGCGGGCCGAGGTCCTCTCCACCTACCTCAAGGAGAAGAGGAAGGAGCTCCTGGACGCGGCCGTGCAGCGCGTGCTGGCGGACGCCCGCTTCCGCTTCTTCGAGGACCGCGTGCGCGCGGCGCTCGCGGTGACCACGCCGCAGGCGTCCGCCCCCCCCGGGAAATGAAGGCCGGCCGCGCGGCTGTCGCCGTAGTGTTGGCGGCGGGGCTGACCTGGGCCGGCCAGGGCAACCCGCCGCAGCCGCCCCGCCCCCCGGCCGGCGACTGGTTCGTGGACATGGCGCCCTCCGTGGGCTTGAGCTTCGTCCATCGGAGCGGACGGACGGGCGAGTTCTACTTCCCCGAGATCTCGGGCGCCGGCGGCGGCTTCATCGACTACGACAACGACGGCGATCTGGACGTCTACGTGGTGCAGAGCGGCCGCCTCAAGCCGCCGGGCGACCCCACCGGCCGCAGCTCCGAGCCCCGCAAGGGCGCCGAC
Source organism: Acidobacteriota bacterium (assembly GCA_036741815.1). Taxonomy (GTDB): domain Bacteria; phylum Acidobacteriota; class Vicinamibacteria; order Fen-336; family Fen-336; genus DAINRN01. Next base: position 5,588 of record DAINRN010000145.1, on the reverse strand, counting down.
GCCGACCGCCTGTACCGCAACGACCTCGCGGGGTCGGGCCGCGGCCTGCGCTTCACCGACGTCACGGCCCAGAGCGGCATCGCGACCCGCGGCTACGGCCAGGGCTTGGCCGTCGGGGACTACGACAACGACGGCTTCCCCGACCTCTACGTCACGAGCTTCGGCCCGAACCAGCTCTTGCGCAACCAGGGCAACGGCACCTTCAAGGACGTCACCGCGCCGGCCCGTGCCGACGACCCCCGCTGGTCCACGAGCGCCTCGTTCGCCGACCTCGACCGCGACGGCTGGCTCGATCTGTACGTCTGCAACTACGTGGATTTCGTGTTCGCGATCCACAAGCCCTGCAGCTCCCGGGCGGGCAAGCGCGACTACTGCGGCCCGACTTCGTATCGGCCGCTGCCCCACCGCCTCCTGAGGAACGCGGGCAACGGGAGCTTCCTGGACGTCTCCGCGCGCGCCGGCATCGACAAATCGCCCGGCAGCGGCCTGGGCGTGGTGGTGGCGGATTTCGACGGGAACCTCTGGCCGGACATCTACGTGGCCAACGACCAGATGGAGAATTTCCTGTGGCTGAACGAACGTACAGGGACCTTCCGCGAGGCCGCCCTGGCCGCGGGCGTCGCGGTGTCCGCCGCCGGCGCGCCCCAGGCTGGGATGGGTGTGGACGCGGGTGACTTCGACAACGACGGCGACGAGGACGTCTTCCTCACGCACCTCACCGGGCAGTACACCACGCTCTACGTCAACGAGGGCCGGCTCCAGTTCAGCGACCGTAGCCTGATGGCCGGCCTGGCGGGGCCGAGCCGGGCCATGACCGGCTTCGGCGCGGGCTGGGTGGACGTGGACAACGACGGCTGGCTCGACCTGCTCGCCGTCAACGGCACGGTGTCGGCCGTCGAGGCCCTGCTGAGCGCCGGCGACCCCTTTCCCTATCACCAGCCCAAGCAGCTCTTCCAGAACAACCACAACGGCACGTTCCGCGACGCCAGCGCCCAGGGTGGGGCCGCCCTCGCCGAGTCGGACGTGGCCCGGGGCGCCGCCTTCGGCGACGTGGACAACGACGGCGATACGGACGTCCTCGTCACGCAGATCGACGGACCCACGCGGCTGCTGATCAACACCATCGGATCGCGGCAGCACTGGCTTGGCGTCCGCCTCCTCACCGGCAGGCGCGATGCGTTGGGAGCGGTGGCGGTGCTGAAGCGCGAGGGCGAGCACCCGCTCATGCGCCGGGCGCACACGGACGGCAGCTACCTCTCCGCCAGCGACCCGCGGATCCTCTTCGGTCTCGGCCAGATCGCGCGCCCGGGCGTCCTGGAGGTGCGATGGCCGGATGGGCGGCTCGAGCGCTTCCGGGACCTGGGCGTGGACCGCTACGTGACCCTGACGCAGGGCCAGGGCGAGCGGCTGCGGTGACCGGGCGGGGACGAGCCCTGGTGGCCGCGCTCGCTCTCCTCCCTGCCGCCTGTGGACAGCGCGCCCCGTCGCCGTCCCCGTCGCCATCGCCTTCCGGACCCCCGACCATCCGCCCACCCGATCCGTCCCTGCTGCCGGTCGTCCGGCCGCCGGGCATCGGCCACGGTGACGCGTCTCTCCAGCGGATCCGGCGTCGCGAGCTGTATCTGGAAGGCCTCATCGCGGACGGCGGATCAGGTAAGGAACGGCTGGCGACCGCCTACGGCGAGCTCGGCAGGATCTACCAGGCCCATGGCCTCGCGGAGTCCGCCGGGCCTTGCTACGAGAACGCGTCGCGCCTGCAGCCCTCCGCCTTCGAATGGCCGTACCTGGCGGCCCGGGCCTATTGGCAGAGAGAGCACGCGGAGGAGGCCCTCGCCGCCGTGCAACGGGCGCTTGCGATCCGACCGGACGACGTGCCGGCCCTCGTGTTCCAGGGCGACGTGCAGCGCGCCACCGGCCGGATCGACGACGCCCAGAAGGCCTATACCCGCGCCGTCGAGATGGCGCCGCAGTGTGCGCCCGCGCTCTACGGGCTGGGCGAGATCGCGTCCCTGCGAGGGGATTTCCCCGTCGCCATCCGGATGTTCGAGGACGCGCTACGCAACCAGCCCGAGGCCAGCCGCGTCCATTACCCGTTGTCCCTCGCCTACGCCCGCGTGGGGGTCTCCGAGAAGGCCAAGCGCCATCTGGCCCAGCGCGGCAACGTGGACGTGGCCGTTGCCGACCCGCTCTTCGACGCCGTGCTCCGCCAGAACCCGTACACGTACGCCCGCCGGGGCCAGGACGCGCTGGAAAACGGCAGGGTGGCCGAAGCCCTCGAGCTCCTCCGCGCGGCCAGCCAGGTGCTCCCGGAGGACGCCGAGATCCGCGTCCACCTGGGGGCGGCGCTGGCCCGATCCGGCGATTACGAGGCCGCCCTCGAACAGTACCGCGAGGCCGTCCGGCTCCAGCCGACGAACCCGCGCGCCCATTACAACCTGGGCACGACGCTCCTCAACCTGGGCCGGGAGGAAGAGGCCCTGGGGCCCCTCACTCGCGCCGTCGAGCTGCACCCGGACTACCGGCAGGCGCACTTCAACCGCGCGCAGGCGCTCCGGCGGCTCGGCCGCCTGCCCGAGGCGTTGCCGCCGCTCGAAGAGACCCTGCGCCTCGCTCCGACCCACGAGGGCGCCCATGTGGCCCGGGCCCGGACACTCGCGCGCCTCGGCCGTTGCCGCGAGGCGGTGTCGGGCGCCGAGGCAGGCCTGGCGGCGGTGCCACAGAGCAGCTCCGTCAAGGCCCTGCTCGGGCGTCTGCTCGCGGCCTGCACCACGGACCACGCCGCCGACCCGGCGCGCGCGCTGGGGCTGGCGCAGCAAGCCTTCGCCTCCGAGGCCACGGCAGAGAACGCGGCCAGCGTGGCCCTCGTCTACGCCGCCCGCGGCGCATGGAAGGATGCGGCCCGGTGGCAGCGCCGGGCCGTCGGCCTGCACCCCGCCCCCGAGGACGCGGAAGCGCTCTCTACGAAGCTCCGCGATTACGAGGCGGGGCGGCTCGAGGTCGACTGGTGAGGGCGCGGCGGTGGACCGGCCCGGGCCACCGCGTCGGACCCCTCGCGGACGTGGTATCGCCGGTCGAGCTCCAGGGGGCCGAGCCTCTGCGTCTGCCCGGGCGCGGGCCAGACGATCTCCACTGAGTCGATCCCCGTCGCGTCCCCCAGGCCGATCTCCTGCCGCAGCGGCGACGCGCCGAAGCTCCCGCCGCTGCTCACGGTCCGGTGGAGGATCCTCGGCCCGCCCGGAGCGGAGACCGCCACCTTGATGCGCGCGCCCAGCGCGCTGCGGTTCGAGCGCACGCCCTCGAGCTCGAGCGTCACCCATCGGTTCGCGTTGCCCGGGTTCTCGTAGAAGGCGCTGTAGGCCTTGTCGGCCAGGTGCGCCCCGCCCATGACCTCGAACACGTCCTGGTCTCCGTCTTCGTCGGTGTCCCCGAAGGAGACGGCGTGGCCCTTCTGCAGATGGCCGAAGTTGCCGGCAGAGGTGACGTCCTGGAAGGCTCGGCCGCCCGCGTTCCGGAACATCCGGTTGGGGACGAGGGTGCTCAGGTTGGGGGTGCCCGTGCCGAGGTAGAAGTCGAGGAACCCGTCGTTGTCCAGGTCCCCGAAGTTCAACCCCATCGCGGGAGCGACACGGTAGACGCCGGCGGCCCGGCTGACGTCGTCGAAGGTCCCGTCCCCCTTGTTGCGATACAGACGGCCTCGGGGGGCCGGCGTGGGCAGGCCGAGGTAGTCGGCGGCGATGTCGCCCCCCGTGGTCGCGGGGTCGAACCCGGTGACGAACAGGTCCGGCCATCCGTCGTTGTCGTAGTCGAAAAAGAAGGCCCCGAAGCTCGAGAAGGGCTCCGTCACGCCGGCCTCGTGGGCAACGTTTGCGAATCGCCAGCCGCCCCCGGGCCCCGGCCCGTCGTTGTGGAAGAGCAGGTTCGCACCGCCCAGCACGGACACGTAGAGATCGGGACGCCCGTCGTTGTCGTAGTCTCCGCTCACGACGCCCTTGACGTAGCCGGCGAAGTCGACGCCCGCCTCCTGCGCCACGTTCTTGAAGGTGCCGTCGCCGTTGTTGCGGAAGAGCTCGCAGGGATGGACCTCGGCGGGGTCCGAGCCCCGAGGGGCAGACTCGTTGCCAACGAACAGGTCCACCCAGCCGTCCCCGTCGTAGTCGAGCCACGTCGCGGTCTGGGTGGGCCCGAACCGGAGCAGGCCCGCGGCAGCCGTCACGTCGGCGAACGCGCCGCCACCCTTGTTCCGCAGGAGCGAGAGCGGGAAGCGGCCCTCCGTCTTCATCCAGGCTCCACGCAGGACGAGCACGTCCACGAGACCGTCGTTGTCGTAATCGGCCTGCACCATGTTGAGGCCGCCCGTTATCCCCGCCAGGCCGGTCTGCGCCGTCCGTTCCTCGAACCTGCCGTCGCCGCGGTTCCTGAAGAAGCGCACCGGGTCCTCGAAGCCGATGGCGGAGAGGACGAGGTCGAGGTGGCCGTCGCCGTCGAAGTCATCGAGGACGGACCCGCCCGACAGGCCGTAGAGGTCGACGCCGACGCGCCGGGCCACGTTCTCGAAGCGGGGCAGGGGATACTCCGACTTGAATACGGCAGGCGGGATGAGGTGCCGCTTCGGGACTCCGTCGGGGTAGCTGCCGAGGGTCATGTGCGCGATGTTCAAGAGCCACCGACCCTCGAGGTTGCCCGGGTCCGCTTCCAGGAGCCCATTCAGGACCTCGGCCGCCCGGGTGGCTCCCTCGCGCTTCTGGTGGATGCCCTCGCCGCGGATGGGGAGAAGGCACGAGTCCCGTGTATTGGCCTGGTGGCAGTTCTGCTCCTCGGCCATTCGCAGATACGCGGTCGCCTCGAGGACGAGAAACTCGGAGGCATGCTCGTGCCATACCGCGGGCGCCTTCGACTTGACGTCCTGCTCAAGCGCCTGGATCGCCTCGATCGAGGCCGCGATCTCCCCGGCCTGGAGAAGCTCCCGGGCATGGGCGAAGCGAAGCCCGAGCTTCCGGCCAGGGGGGGCCGGCAAGGCGAGCTGATCGGCGAGGACCTTCGCCCGACGATCGTTCACCAGGAACAGGAGCCGGGCCGGGTCCACCATCGCCGCCCGCTCTTTGAGGAGCGCCGCCATCTGGACGGTGCCGGCATCCACCGCCGGACCGGCGCTGGGCGGCTTGGCCGAGGCCGTGCAACCGATCAGCAGCCCGACGGCCAGCCCGCCGGCCGCGCGGGCGGTCCTGGTCACTACCGAACCCCTGGCGGCTGGCGAGGACAAGCCCCCCATGGTACTCCGTGGCTCGCCGAGCGGCTAGGATCCGTCCATGGACGCCGCCTCGGTGCCGCGCGTCAAGATCTGCTGCATTCAATCCGTGGCCGAGGCCGGGGCAGCGGTGCGCCACGGCGCGGCGGCCCTGGGCCTCGTCTCCCGGATGCCAAGCGGCCCTGGCATCATATCGGACGAGACGATCGCGCGGATCGCCGCCGTCGTCCCGCCGCCGGTGGCGACGTTCCTGCTCACCTGCCGGCAGGACGCCCCCTCGATCATCGACGAGCAGCGGCGGCTGCGCACGACCGCGGTGCAGGTCTGCGACCGCCTGGTGAGT
>DAINRN010000144.1:0-7747 GCA_036741815.1 Acidobacteriota bacterium | reverse complement strand
GGCCCACCGCCCGCGCGACGGCGGAGGCCACCGCCACGGCCAGCGCGGAGGACCCTCCCAGGCCGGACCCCGCGGGCACGCGCGCCTCCGTCACCACCTTCACCCCCGCCTCGACGCCGAGGGCCCGCAGGATATGGGCAACGAGAGAGCCGGTCCCGCCCTGGAGCACCTCCGAGACGTCCTTTCCTTCCGCCTTCGCGCGCGTGTCCTTCGACTCGATGACCACGCCCGCCACCCCGGTCTCCACGCGGCACCAGGCCCGCCGGTCGATGGCCGCGTTCACCGTCACCGCGCCGGGATGGAAGAGGTAGAGGGGCCAGATGTCCAGGGTCCCGCCGGCCAGGTCGATGCGCGTGGGGGCGGTGGCCTCGAAGGCGCGGCTCTCCGTCATCAGACCGGGAATTCTATCAGCGCGCGTCCCTGGGCCCCGGGAACCAGCCCTCTCGACCTGCTACGATGAACCGCCCATGCCTCCCCGGCCGGAGCCGTGATCTGCCCGCGCTGCGGGCACGCCACGACCGACGAGCCGGTCTGCCCGGTCTGCGGCATCGTCTTCGCCAAGGTGCGCGGCCCCCGTCCGCCTGCTCCCGCGCCGCCCGCGCCCGTCGAGGACGACGAGCCGGCGCCCCGGCCGCGGTGGCCGACGGTCCTCGCCGCGGCCGTGCTGATCGCCGGCGCAGGCCTGGCTTTGAAGGCACGCAAGCCCTCGGAACCGCCGCCCGCGGAGACGCCGGCCGAGGCCGGCGCCCCGCTGGTCCTCCCGCGCGAGGAAGAGCCGCCGCCGCCGCTCGCGGCCGCCCCGCCCGCCGCTCCCATCGAGGAGCTGAAGCCGCAGTCCACCGGGATCACCGAGGCGGACCGCAGCAAGGCCTCGTCGCTGGCCCAGAAGCTCAACGCGCGGGGGGCCGTATACGCGGCGGACGTCGAGTTCGCGGAGGACGCCTTCGCGCGCTTCCCGGACGAGGCCTACATGCGCGACCTGCTGGAGGCGGTGCTCGTGGCCAAGGCCGCCCAGGAGCGGACGAGCCGGCTCTTCGCCCAGGCCACGGTCCACGTGCAGCGCGCCGCCGCCGTACAGCCCGGAAGCGCGCGCCCGCGCCTCGTGCTCATGGAGGTCCTGATGGAGGCCGAGGACTGGGCGGGGGCCGAGGCCGCGGCGCGCGCCGCCCTCTCGCTCGAGCCCCGCAACCGCGACGCCCTGCTCGGCCTCGGCTACGCGCTCATGCGCCAGGACAGGAACGCGGAGGCCGCCGACGTCCTGCAGGCGGCCCTCGAGGTCAAGGACGACGAAGCCACGCGGGCGCTGCTGGCCCGCATCCGCAAGGGGATGGACGACGAGCGGGGCATGACGGAGCAGCAGCTCTCGCACTTCCACGTGCGCTACGACGGGGACTCGCACGACGCGGTGGGGCGCGAGATCCTGCGCGCCCTGGAGCGGCACTACGCCACGCTGACCGCCACCCTCGACCACCAGCCCGCCTCCGCCATCCCGGTGATCCTGTTCTCGCGCGAGGGCTACTACAACGCGAGCGGAGCCCCCGCCTGGTCGGGCGGGATCTACGACGGCCTCGACGGGCGCATCCGCATCCCCATCGGCGGCCTGTCGTCGTCCCTCACCCCGGACATGGAGGGCACCCTCCTCCACGAGCTCACCCACGCCTTCGTGGCCGACCGCACGCGCGGAGTCGCGCCCCGCGACATCCAGGAGGGATTGGCGCAGTACATGGAGGGAAAGCGGCTGGGCTCCGAGCTGACGGAGGAGCAGCTCAAGGCCTTGGCGGACGGCCGGATCGGCGGCGTCGGCGGGTACTACCTGGCCGCCCTGTCGTTCGTGGAGCACCTGATCGCCCAGCGCGGCATGGGCGGGATGAACGACCTGCTCAAGGCCATGGGTGAAACGGGTGACGTCGACGAGGCCTTCAAGCGCGTCCAGGGCCGCGGCTACGCCGCGGCGCGATCGGACTGGATAGGCCGGCTGAGGCAGCAGCACGGGTCCTGAGCGGGCGGCGGCGTTTCCAACCACGCCGTGCGGCGAACTGGAAAGAAAACAGGCCCGCTCCACGGGGCTGCCGGCGGGCTTGAGTCTTTTCATTCCTGCTGGTCAGCGGCACGCTGGTGGACTACTTGTTCCGGAACAAGTTCGCGCGTCGGGGCGGCGGCTCCCGAAATACAACCGGCCTTCGTAATCGTTGTGGCGACGCCAGCGCAGCTGAATCCCGTCCACCGACGCCTCTCCCCCCAGAGCATGAGGATCCACGTGGTGGAACTCCACGAAACGGCGCTCGTTGCAGCGGCGGCCACCCGTTGCTATGAACGCGCACCGTCCGAGGTCACGAACCCAGACCGTCCGTTTCACGGCCGCCGAAGGAGTCCGCGCGCCCGGCGTCCGTTGACGTGAGCGACCCGGCTTGGAGGTCTCGGCGAACTTCCTTCTTGCGAGCTCCGCCAGCAACGCCGAGAGCGCGCGATCCAAGACGGCCGCCTCGTCTCCCGACGGGATCGCGTGCCCAAGCATGTCCTGGGCCAGTCGCAGCTTTTCCACGGTCTCGCCGCTGATCGTGAGCTGGAGCTTGTAGCGGTCGGGAGAGAGCGGTGTCACCGGCCGGTTAGCGGGCGACGGTGCCGGTTGGACTGCTGGAAATACTGGTGGGGTTTCGGCAGGCGGAAGGTCCCCAGCCACCGACGGAGCGTCCCCTCCAGGGTCGGTCGATTCGGCAACCGTGACGGTCACATGTGTCGGCGACTTCGCCTCTCCAATTCGGCGAACCGAGAACCCGACGTCCGGCCGCGGCGACAGCCCCGCGACCATCTTTTCGACCTCGCTCTTGGTCTTGCCCCGGGCGGCTTCGAGGATCTCGCGGTGGTTGTCAGCCGTGAGGTGCGGCGCGAGAAGCCGGACCGCCGTAAAGCTCACCGCGCCGTTCCCCAGCAGGTCAAGGATCACGGGAAAGCGGCGGGCGGCACGACCGACCTCGATACGGTTGTAGGCCTCCCATTCCGAGAGGCCCAACACATCTCGGCAATAGACGTAGAGCGACGAACGGCCGTGCCGGAGATGTACGTCGCGGGTGTCCAGCTCCGCCAGGTGCGCGACGATCTCGGCCGTGACGCCACGCTCACGGCCGATGAGCTGCTTGACCTGCGCGACGAGAGCGGCGTCGGGCAGCTGGTGAAGGGAGGCGAGAATATCGTTCTGCATATAACTCTTGTGCCACGTTCATCGGTCAGGACAGGTCCGCATAGCGAATGCGACACACACAATAATATTTGCAATGAGAAGTGGTATCGGCGGCCACGCATGACCCCAGCGGACCGGGCCAGGACGTCGCCCCCGGGCACGACGGCTTTCAAATTGTCGATTGGACTGTAGTGACTTGTCGCAAGGTGTCTCGCCTGCTCGGGCGAACTGGAAAGAAACAGGCCCGCTCCACGGGCTGCCGGCGGGCCTATGTCCTTTCATTCCTGCTGGTCAGCGGCACGCTGGTGGACTACTTGTTCCGGAACAAGACCATATGCACCTGCGGTGCACCGCCGCGTGATGAAAATAGGGTCGCCGCAAGTCATTGACTGGCTTCAGGCGGGTCCCTATTTTCATAGTAGAGGGACTGGCCCTGATGACCCGCTGGCGGGCACTCCAGACCTAGCGCGGGCATGGCGAGCCACTCGCCCGAGCTAGCGAATTTTCAGATCGAACGGCAGCCGCGCCAGGATCTGCGAGTCGCCGAGCAGCCGCACCCAGCGGAGGAGCACGCGGGCGTCCGAGGGGACCGCGTCCATCGCCCCTTCCTCCTGCCGCTCGAGGAACATGTCCAGGAGGCCCTTGCGCTCGGGCAGCACGACCACGTTGATCTCCTGGTCGGTCGCGATGCGGGCCTTCTCCTTGGCCACCGCCATCGCCACGTCCATCCCGCCCAGGCGGTCCACCAGCCCGTGCTGCAAGGCGTCGGACCCGGTCCACACGCGGCCCTGCGCCACCGCGTCGATGTCCTCGTAGGACTTCTTCCGGCCCTGCGCCACCTTGCCCACGAAGTCCTTGTAGAACGAGACCATCAACTCCCGGATGCGCGCCCGCTCGTCGTCCGTCCAGGGCCGGTACTCGCTGAACATGGCCGCGCGCTCGCCGCGGGACAGGAGCTCCTTGGTGACGCCGATCTTGTCGTAGAGGCCGCGCAGGCTGAACTTCCCCCCGAAGACGCCGATGGATCCGGTGATGGTGGCGGGCTGGGCCACGATGGCGTCGCTGCCCATACCGATGTAGTACCCGCCGGACGCGGCGACGTCGCCCATGGAGACCACGACCGGCTTGCTGCGCCGGGCCAGCATGACTTCCCGCCAGATCACGTCCGAAGCCGTGCCCGATCCGCCGGGGCTGTCGATCCGCAGGACGATGGCGCGGATCGAGTCGTCCTTGCGGGCCTCGCGCAGCGCGCCCGCCACCGTGTCCGACCCGGCCATCTCGCTGCCCAGGGGGCCGTTCTGGCTCTCGCCGGGCGCGATGTCGCCGACCGCGTAGACGAGGGCCACCTTGGGACGGCCGTCCAGCCCGAGCCCGGAGGCAGTGCGGACGTACTTCCCGGGCGTGATGCGCTCGGCCTTGAGCCGTTCCTCGATCTGGTCCTCGTACAGTAGCTCGTCCACGAGCCCCGCCTGCAGCGCGTCGCGCCCTTCGTAGGGGCCCGCGTCCACGATGGCCTCCACCTGTTCGGGGGTCTTGCCGCGCGCGGCGGCGATGGCGGCGACGTATTGCTGGTAGAGGCTGTCGAGCAGCGCGTCCATCTGCTCGCGGTGGGCCTCGGTGAAGCCGGTCTCCGTGAACTGGTTGGGCGCGTTCTTGTACTTGCCCACACCCTCGAACTGGGCCTCCACGCCGAGCTTGTCGAGGGTGTTGCGGAAGAACATGACCTCGCTGTGCAGCCCGGTGACGTCCAGGAGCGCGGTGGGGACCGCGTAGATCTTGGTGCAGGCGGTGGCGAGGTAGTACTCCTTGTTGCCGCCGATCTCCAGGTGCGCGTAGGCGGGCTTGCCCGACTTGCGGAACCGGGTGATGGCGTCGCGCAGCTCCTGGACCTTGCCCCATCCCGAATCGGGGAGGACGCTGACACGCACCACCACGGCGCGGACCTTGGGGTCGGTCGCCGCGCGGTCCAGGCTCTGCATCAGCGTCCGCAGCGACGCCGGGCGCCGCTCCAGGAAGCTGCCGAAGTCGGAGGGCGGCTGCTCGGGCACCTCGCCTTCGAGCCGCAGGTACAGGTAGCTGTCCGAGGTCCACGCCACGCCCTTGGACCCGCGCAGGACGAGGGCCAGGGCGCCCACGCCGGCGGCCCCGATCGCCACCGCGGCGACCCCTGCGACCAGGACCCAGGCCGTGCGCTTCTTCATGGTCTCGGTCCCGTCAGCTCGCCGTCTGCAGGTCGTCGGCGCGGCGCCGCGCCTCGGACAGGAAGACGCTGCCCGGGAACTCCTCGGTCAGGCGCTTGTAGGAGGCGCGGGCCTCTTTCACGCGGTGCGCCTCCTCGAGCATGGAGGCCAGGCTCATGAGGACGTGGTCGCGCGGCACGGCCAGGGAGGCGTCGTCAGCCAGGGCCCGGTACGCGGCCACGGCCTTTTCCGTCTCCCCGCGCCTGCGGTACAGGTCCGCCAGCGCCAGGCGCGCCAGGCCCGACTCCAGAGACGCCCTGTCGGTCTCCGCGACCAGCTTGTCCAGCGCCTTCTCCGCCTCGGTGAAGTCGGCCAGCTCCAGGCGGCACAGGGCGGCGTAATACCGCGCGCGCCGGCCGGCGGGCAGCGAGCCGTAGCGCCGCTCCACGCCGTCGAAGGCGGCCGCGGCTTTCTGGTACTTCTCCGCCGGGGTCGCGAACTGCAGCCCCGCCGGCTTCTCCGCGCCGGGCGGCAGCTCCGCGGCCACCTGGGCGTGGAAGGTGTCGAACGCGTCGGCGAAGGCCTTCTCGGCGGACGCCGCGCGCCGCCCCTGGAAGGTCGTGTACCCCAACGCCCCCACCACCACGACCGCCACCCCGATCAGCGTAGCCCGGACCTCGTCCCGGTGCGCCCGCACCCAGAGGGCGGCGCGCTCCATACCCGTGACCAGCTCGTCCCTCTTGATCTGCTTCCTGTGCTCGCGCTTCATTCGATCGGCGACCTCGTCCTCTTCATATATTTGGTCCTACCGCAAGCGGGCATCTTACCGCATTTGCGCTAACCCGCGGGAACCTGCCCAGTTCCGGGCCCGTGAGATCATTCGCCGGTGAAACGACTCCCGCCGAGCCTGCTGATCGTCCTTGCCTGCGGGCCTGGTTCCGCCGCCCGTGCCGAAGAGCCGGTGCCCGTTTCCTACTGGCCCACCGCGGCCGTCAGGGTCTCGTCGCCGCTCGGAGTCACGGGCTCGCTGGGGGTCATCCGCGCACGACATCGGCCCGACCCGCAGTTCTGCAAGTACGAGCCCGGCGGACTCTCTGCACAGGTCGAGGCCGGGTCGGGCGGCGGGCAGGTCTCGCTCGGCCTGGCGGCCCTGTGCAGCGAAAAGCGCTGGATTCACTTCACGCCGAAAGGCTTCGCGATGGCGGCGTCGGTTCGGGCGACGTACCTTCGTACCTGGGGCGAGCCTTGGGGAGGCGCCGAGCCCGGGACGAGCTACGTGGGCGCCTACGTCGAGCTCGGTCCCCCGATCGTCTCCGGCCGCATCGGAGTCTTGAAGCCCGTCGGCCTCCTGCCGGGGCGTGACGCCGAGGCTATCCTCTATTTCGGAGGTGCTGTCGGCTTCTGAGTGATGTCACCCCGCCCCGACTCGAGCAACAGGAGCGCCCGCTCAGCGTCGTCCTTATCGAGATAGGTGCCCACAATCTCCAGGCGAACGCCCGGACGCTGGGGCGGCGCCTCGTCCATTCGCTTGACAAAAGAGAAAGCGCCATCGCCGTCCCGCCCCGTGTAAAGCAGGTAGCGCATGCGCATGGCCCGCGACTGTAGAGTGACGTGACCCCGCGCATGCCCAGCCGTGTGACGGTTCAGTACCCGTCACAGGGACTGGCCTGATGCGAAGCGCGGGCCCCCAATGGTCCATTTCTTGCTCGAGCACCGGGCGAGGAGAGCCCTATGCAACACAGTGCCCTGCTGCCGAGCGCGGTCGCATGCTGTTTCCTGGCCTGCTCGAGCCCCGCGTCGAACGAAAGGACGATCCAGCAATTCATGGGGAGCATTGTGTTTAGCCCACCAGATGACGTCGCGACCGGTTACTTCGATAAGGATGCGCGTTTCACGCTGCAGACGCAGGGCACGGTCGATGCCAGCGCGACGGTCTCGCCGATGAGTGACCTCAAATTTAGACTCGCCGTCAAACTCGAGGGAGGAAACCCCGTCCTTCCGGGCGAACCGGCCCTGCCCCCCACGCTGACAGCGCGCTGGGCGCGCCGGGGACCTACCGGGTGTTCGTCTACCCCCTCGAGGGGCAGCCCGTGCAGTCAAGTCCTCAGACCTTTTCGGTGAGCGGCACCATCAGCTACCCCTGATCACCGTCCGGGATTGCGTGGTAAAGGCGGGCGAATCGAACGCGGTGAGCCGCCCGCCGCTGTCCCGTCTGCGGCTACCGAAGCGACCGGAAGCCCGTGCGAACCTCGGAGCAGAACAGTTCGGGCTGCTCCCAAGCCGCGAAGTGGCCTCCCTTGGGGAGCTTGTTGAAGTGGATCAGTTTGGGATACGCCCGCTCTGCCCAGCTCCGCGGGGCTGGATAGAGTTCGTCAGGGAAGACGCTCAC
>DAINRN010000143.1:1259-7793 GCA_036741815.1 Acidobacteriota bacterium | reverse complement strand
TTCGTATTCCCCAGCGCAGAAGACTACTTCTTCGGCATCCTGCACTCCCGGCCACATGAGCTATGGTCACTGTTACTGGGGAGCCGCCAGGGCGCCGGGAATGATCCTGTCTATACGCCAACAACCTGCTTCGATACCTTCCCCATCCCCCGGCCGGGACCCGAGCAGTCGGCTGCCATCGCCGCTGTAGCCGAGCGCCTCGATACCCTTCGGAATGCCTGGCTCAACCCATCGGAGTGGACTCGGGAGGAGGTGCTGGAGTTCCGCGGCGCCGTGGACGGGCCGTGGGCTCGCTACGTCCACGACTCCGACTCCCGCGGCATCGGCACCGTTCGTTACCCGCGGATCGTGCCGAAGGATGAGGACTGCGCGAGGCTCCTCCAGAAGCGGACCCTCACCAACCTCTACAACGAGCGGCCGACCTGGCTGGACCTCGCCCACCGGAAGCTCGACGAGGCGGTGTTCGCGGCCTACGGCTGGGACCCGGGCCTCTCGGACGAGGAGATCCTGGAGCAGCTGCTGGCGCTGAACCTGGAGAGAGCCGGCGGGTCTACGCCGCTGCCGATCGGTTGACGCTCACCCGCCGAAGGCCATGAGGGTCCGAAACCCCGGATCATACAGTACCCCGGATCATGCAGTACTCCCGCGGTCGGTACTGGGGCCAGTCGCGGGCGGGCCCGAAGACGGCCTAACGTGATCGTCTGACCCCAGGCCCCGAGCCGCGGCGCCGCGGCTCGGGGCCTCTCTGGCTCAAGGAGGTTCCATGATTAGAGGAGAAACACCGCATCCGAGCCCATGGCGCCGCCACCATCAAAGGTGATACTGCCACCGCCTCGCGTCTTCATCGTTATCCGGCCGCCTGGCTCGACCGCAACGCCAAGGTTGCCCCGCTGCATCTTCAGGCGCTCCAGGCTAAGGGTGTGCGGCTGGCAAGTCCTGAGCTGAAGCGCAATGTCCCCTGGCCCTTTACGGACGGTGATGGTATCGCCTTGAATCTGGGTGTCCCACAGCTCGGTTGAGACGACATAGACGTTCTCCTCGATCGCCAGTGAGGGCCGCCCCTCGTCATCGAAAAAAGCCACCGATATGCGAAATGGTCCCCCGTCCTCCTCTGGAGGAGCCACGGACAGCCACCGCTCCCCTTCGCGTGTCTTGATGATCGAGTTCACATTCTCGAACCGGGACTTGCCGATCTGGAGCGCAAACGGCGCGGCCAGGAAAAAGGCGCGACGATCAGAGCCGTTGGCAAAGGTCCTGGGGTGCTCCTGCGCCCACCTCACCGCCGTCGGCCCTCCCGCTTCTAGCTGGGGGTGACACGCGCCACAAGCAAAGATGATCCCATCAGCTCGGTGCTCCCGGGCTTCTTTGAAGGGCGGATCGAAGTGGTGGTACTCGCCGAGCACGCAGCCGCAACCCACGCAGGCGAATCCCGCGGCTTGCCGTACCGCCCGCCGAACGTCGGACGGGATATCGCGGGGGAGCCCGTACCGATTGACTTTCCTTGGCACCAGGCCGCTCCTCAGGAAGGGGCTGTAAGGCCCCGGATCACTGCCGAAATTCGCGCCGCATGGGGATGCGATTTCCATTCCGGCAGTGAATCCCCCTACCGCGGCAGCACCACCTCCCGCACGGTGACCACGATGTCCGGGTCCCTTCCCCCGGGCCAGAGGGTGACCCGCACCGTCTGCCGCAGCACCGCCTGGAGCAGCTCCGGGTCCCCTTCGATCTCCTCCCACCGCTCCCGCAGTTCCCGGCTCCGCGCCTCCGCCCGCCGCTCAGCCTGCGCCGGCGTCGCCCCGGCCGGCTCCTGCGCCTGGAGGCCCGCGATCTCTCTCTTGAGGTCCTGACGCCGCCGGTCGAGCGCCTGCAGCTCCGCGGTCACCAGGTCGAGGGCGGCGCCGCGGGCGGCCAGCTCCACCAGGTTCCGGGCCCGGCTCTCCACGCGGCCGAGTTCCGCTTCCAGCTCCCGCGCCTTCCCCTTCCCACCCGCCGCGGCCGCCCGCTCCTCTTCCTTCTCTCTGCGCGCGACCTTCCCCCACTCCCCGGGTTCCAGGCTCGCCTGCACGCGGGCGACGACCAGCGCCTCGAGCTTCTTCTGGTTCACCTGGGCCCCGCAGTTCCGGAGCTGCGCGTGCCCGATGCTGTTGCACTGGTAGCGACTCCAGCGCTTCCGGTCGGCCGCGGGGCTGCTCGCGTTGATGCCGGAGCAGCGCAGGGGCTCGCCGCGGAGGCCCACGCACACCCCGCAGAAGATGACGCCGCGGAGGAGCCAGCGGGAGGAGGGCCGGCCGCGGACCACTGAGCGCGCCGCCTGGTCGAGGAGGGCCTGGACGGCGTCCCAGGTCTCCCGGTCCACCAGGACGGGGCAGGGGACCTTCTGCCACTCGGACTCCGGCCGGTCCCGCGTGGCCTGGCTCTCGTAGTACTCGCGGCGGCCGTAGATCACCTCCCCGGTGACGTAGCAGGAGCGCGTGAGCAGGTTCCGCGTGGTGAGGAGGTGCCAGTAGCGGCTGCCGTGGGGGGAGGGGTGGCCGGACTCCGAGAGCCGGCGCGCGGTCTCCCGGAGGCTCCCTGTCTCCCGGTACCAGCGGAACGCCTGCCGGACCACGGCGGCCTCCGTCTCGTTGATCTCGAAGGTGCCGCTCTTCCGGCTGGGGTCGGCCATCTCCTCCCACTTCAGGACGCAGTGGAGGCCGTAGATGCGGATCCGCGACGGGAACCGACCCTCAGCCGCCTTGTCTCGCTTGCCGTCCCGGAGCTGCTGGCGGATGTCCTCCCAGTTCAACTCGGCGACGCTGCCGAGGACGTTGACGAGGAACCGCCCGTGTTTCGTGTCGGTCCTCCCGCCCTCGACGAAATAGGCCGGGACGCCGCGGCGCTCGGCCTCGCGGAGGATGTCGAGGATCACGCGCAGCTTCCGGCCGGCGCGGTCCACCTTGACGAAGACGAGCAGATCGATCGCCTTCTCGTCCGCCAGCTCGAGCATGCGGCGGACGGCGGGACGGTCCTGGATGCGGCCGGACTTGCCCCCGTCGGGGACGACCTCGACCAGCTCCCAGCCCTCGCGCGCTGCGCACTCCCGGATCATGCGCTCCTGGTCGGCAAGGGAGTAGCCTTCCTCCGCTTGCCTTTTTGTACTTACTCTCAGTAAGCCCAGGGCGCGGAGGGGCCGGCCCGGTATGCCGTGGGACATACGCTACTCCGGCTCGAACGGCAGGTAGCCGCCGCCGCTCCCGATCGCGCTGCTGCCGCCGGCCCGCGCCTGGAACTCCTCGACGAGGAGGGCTTCCGCTTCTGCGACCACGGCGCGCGCTTCCGCCGTGGTGAGGCGCTGCATCCCACCATAGACGCCGAGCTCGACGGGGACGCCGTACCGCTCCGCGAGGCGGCGGCTGCCCTGGTTCAGCACCTCCGCCGGCGAGCGGGCCCCTTCCCGACTCCTGCCGCACAGCAGGCAGCTCCCCCGCTTCCCGGGGTTCTCGCGCCCGCACTGCTCACACGTCCACCGGTCCATGCTCCTCTCCTTTCTCCCGGGACCAGGCCCAGAGGGCTTCCATGTCGATCGGGAGCGGCCGCGGTCGGTAGGGGAAGAGCTTCCCCGGCAGCACCGCGAACCGCCGCCACTTGACTGCGAATTCGCGCCCGCGGAGGGCGACCAAGTCCGCGGCGAGCCGGAACTGCCGATTTCGCAATTCGTAACTCGCGCCCGCCGGGAAGCGGAAGTGCGGCCGGCCGACCCGGTCCCGCAGGAGGAAGGCGCCCTCGGGAGCCGGGTGGTAGGCGAAACTGAACTCCCGGGCGGCGCTCCAGTAGGGCACGTAGTCGAGGGTGAGGCGGTGGCCGTTCAGGTGCTCGAGGCGCTCGCGGATCCAGGCGAGGGGTAGCCCCGACTCCTGCGCGATCCGCTCCGGTTTCTCGAGCGCAAGGACCCGCTCCGCCGGCAGCCGGATCGCGAGCGTCAGGACGTCCGCCAGCTCCTCCTCCCAGGCTTCCGCGCGGGCGGCCTCGCGAAACAGGCGGCGCTCGTCCTGGCTCATCCGGTCGAGGGCGGCGCCCAGGCCCACGTCGAGGAGGGGTGGGCCAGCTCGTGGAAGCGCTGCCGCTCGGCCTGCCACTGCGGCAGGAACGCCGGCAGGAGGATCGTGGATTCCCCGCACTTGCTCCCGAGCCAGGTCGCGCGGTCCACGAGCTTGCAGCGGCGGGTGCCGACGAGCCCGCGGAGCCAGCCGGCGAGGCGCTGCATCTCACGCGTGCCGACCCAGGCGGGGAGGTAGGCGGCGAGGCGACAGGCGAGGGCGCGCTCTTCCAGGTAGGGGTAGAGGAGGATCACCGGCGGCGTTCCAGGAGCAGAGATACAAACAGACGTTTGCATTCCGGGGTGCGGATCTTCCTTCGGCTTTCAAGCGGTTTTCGAGCGTCAGGGCGCGTCAGGCGGCGAGGTGGCAGGCGGCTGCCCAGCCTGCGTTCCGGGCAGGGTAAGTTGGATTTGCTGGGGCTTTTCCGAGCGCAATGCAAAGCCCAGGTGCCCGAAGACGTTGTTCAGGCGGTTGTCGAGGCTGTGGAGCGCCTCAAGCTGATCCTGGTAGATAAGGGCCGTGGCAGCGTGAAGCGCATCGGGAAGCTTGACCGAGAGGAGAGGGTTGTTTCGCAGGCCCAGCGTCCGGAGCTCGCAAGCCTTTCGGGCGATCGCGTGGTCCACCCCTCGCAGGTGCAGGTTGGGCCACTGCAGGTAGGCTTCCCAGCGCTCGTAGGCGTCCGGGGGCACCCTGACCGGGAGGACCTCAGCCACCACGATCTCGGAGGAGATGACCACCGCTTCGCGCAGCTCCACCTGCCGGAGGAGGGCGCGGGCCGCATCGAGCACGCCAGGACCGTGATGGCTCTCACCCATCAGGACCATCAGGAACGTGCTGGTATCCCAGTAGTAGCTATGGATCTTCTTCGCCATCCCTGAGCGTCCCAATGAACTTCACGCTGTCGAGGTCTCCGCCCAACCCCGGCATCGTGCCCGCGATCTCGGCTACGGTCGGCAGCCTTCCCGCGGGCGCGAGTGGCGTGATCGTCTCGACCTCGATCTCCAGCGGATGTGGGGCGTCGCCCCGGAACTTGAGCACCCCACGCACCTCGACGTCGCGCTCCAGAAGCTCCCCGATGTTCGTAATGGCTCCCTTGCGATAGGTACACCGGATCTTGCCGGGGCCGGCCGGCGGATAGATGTGCACGGTGCTCGGGTTCGTATGGAGATTCACAGCTTCCAGCCTGCCCCTGAATGTGCCGTGCGTGCGGTAGACGTTGCCGAGCAGCCGCCTCACCTTGGTGTCGAAGTCCTTGGGGATCGGAACCACGGTCCCGCTGGACTCGATGGTGATCTCCTGAATGTGGCGACGGTAGCCGGCCGTCAGGCCCAGGAGCGCCTCCAATGTCTCGAAACCGATCTCCGCGGGCTCGGCGCCCGCACTCACCTCGGCTACCTCGCGGGTGAATCGAGAGACCACAGCCGGCCCCACGTCGGGCACAGCCGGGCGCTCGGGGGCGCCGGCCTCGAGCTCGATCAGGACGGGGCTGGCATAGGAGAGCGCGGCCACGCGGTAGACGGTCCAAGCCCTTTCTGCTCCCGTGATCTCCTTCTCGACAGCCGCCAATGTTGTGAGAAACTGCTGGAGAAACTGGGCCAGGTCCAGGGCGCGAACCGCGCCGCCGTCCCTGGGGTCCCCCTCCAGTTCCACCCTCACCTTTCGCCCTACGATGCTATCCATAACGGACCTCGCTGCTCTCGCGGCATTAGCAAACTAAGGATAGCATGTTCCGCGCAGGGGCCTCATCGCCCCTCGTTCTCCCGCTCCTGCTTCCGCCGCTTGAGCTCTTCCTCCGCCGCCTGGAGGATCCGGTCCACCCGCTGGTGGGTGAGGTCCTTCCAGCCCCCGAAGCGGCGCACCGGCACGTCGTCGTCGTACTGCTCGCCGAGCTTCGCGATGCCGATGCCGAGGCGCTCCTGCGGGGTGAGGGCTCGATCGATCCGCTCGTAACCCCACATCTCCCGCCACTCGTTGACGTCCAGGTCCAGGCCGCGCGCGAACCGCTCGACGATCTCCACCTCCACGTCGCGCCCGTCCCAGAGCTTGTCCATCGCCGGCCGGCTGATCTCCAGCCGTTGGTGGGCCGCGTGTCGGGTGAGGTTCCGCCGGCCAAGGGTCTCCTGGACTCGTTGGGCTCGTTGTTCACGCGGCAGCATCACTAGGATTGTAACGCTGCGCCTCTCTGGGCCGTTGCGGCATCTGCAAAATAGATGTTGCCACCGCGATGACAACATGCTATAAGAGGGTATCGGTGTTGCTTCCGCGTAGACAACACAGGAGGCCCTTATGCCAATCAGTCTGCCAGCCGATGACTTCCGGCTCCTGACCCAGGTGCTCGAACTCTGCCTTTCCGGCGAGGACCTGACCCGGCAGGAGATTGCCGCGCGCCTCGATCCCTCCATGCCGGAAGCCACGATGCGCTATCGGCTGCGGAACCTCGGCTTTCGGATCGAGCATC
>DAINRN010000143.1:882-1249 GCA_036741815.1 Acidobacteriota bacterium | reverse complement strand
GGCTCGCCGATCTCATTGCAGCCGGCGAGATCGTCGTCCGCGAGGAGCCGGCCCTCGCCGCGGCGGAGGCGGGCTCGTGAGCCGCGTGACCCTGGAGCCCGGCGCCGCGGTGGCGTTCGGCGCCGGCGAGACACCCTCGCCCCAGGCCCAGGCCCGCGACCTCGCCTATTTGTGGGAGCAGCACGCCCGCCGGTGGGAGGCCGCCCTCGCGCCCCCGTGGCCGGACCCGGAGGAGCTGCGGCGGTGCGCGGACGAGGCGGACCAATTCGCGGGCGTCTTCGACGTCATGGGACTGCCGGAGCCGGCGGCCGCCGTGCGCGACGACGCCTTCGAGGTGGTGACGGCGGTGGCAGAGACCCTGAACCTC
>DAINRN010000143.1:0-872 GCA_036741815.1 Acidobacteriota bacterium | reverse complement strand
ACGCCGCGGCGGCGGGCATCGTCGCCACCTGCCGCGTGGCGAAGACCCCCACCTGGCTCGATCTCCACGCCTTCCCGGGCCTCGCCCTCTCGTGCCGGAAAGCGTTGCGGTCGGCCGCCAAGTTCGTTACCCGCCTGACGACCACCCTGGAGAAACTCGCGTGAACCCGATGACCCCACTTCAGGCCGGTGCCTATCGGGCGCCCTGGACGCTCGATAGCGGGCGAGACCTCCACTACAACCAGTTCCCGGGAGGCTGGACGGTCTGCCTCTCCCTCAACAAGTGAATGGACGCCTTCAGCGGCCGGCCCGTGTGGCTGGCCTCCGTATCGCTCCGGGCGCAAGGGGGGCGGGGGGATCATATCGCGGTCGGGAAGTGGACGATGCAGGAGCTGACCCAGGGCGAGCGGCTGCTCCAGCAGGCCCTGAAGGGCGTGGGAGACGAGCACTGCTACCGCCTGTTCCGGATGAACATCACCCTCTGCCTCCACCGGGCCGTGAAGCCGGAGGAGGAAGCCGGGCTGCCGAAGACCTGGCCCGCGGCGATCGGGGGCATGGCCGGCGGGCCGGTGCGGGTGCTGCGGGCGCGGAACGTCCCGAACCCCGTAGCCGGCGAGGCGTGCCAGCAAATGGGCCGGGAGATCATCATCCCGAGCCGGCCGGACCTCTGGCTGCCGTCCGACTGCGGGGAGTGCCCGCCGTGCCAGGCGCGGGCGACGATCGCGGCCGCGCTGGAGTGCCAGGCAGCCGCCCAAGGAGTTGCAGCGTGAACGACCCGACCCCCACGACCGTGAGTGCCCTCCCCCGGCCCGTCCCCTGCGAGGACGCGATCCGCATGAGCCGTCCCGGCCGCGCCGAGGGCGTAACCCAGGA
>DAINRN010000142.1:0-7878 GCA_036741815.1 Acidobacteriota bacterium | reverse complement strand
CTTCCAGTACGGGCATGTGGCCGGCCGCACCAACGTCATCGTCATCGATCCCGTGACGCCCAGCGTGGCCTACCTGGGCAGCGTGGGCGGCGGCGTGTGGAAGACCACCAACTGCTGCTCGACTGCGACGACCTGGACGGTCACGACCGACGACCCGCTGGTCTCCACCTCCTCCATCGACGACCTCGTGATCGACCCCAACGACCCCAACGTGGTCTACGCCGGCACGGGCGACCTCAACTTCGGGTCGTTCTCGATGGGCAGCGCGGGGATCCTCAAGAGCACGGACCAGGGCGGGACGTGGGCCGTCCTCGGGTCCACCGTCTTCCTGCCCAACTTCCCGGAGCCGCCCGGGGTGTTCCCGCAGTACCAGGCGGTGGGGAAGGTGCGCGTGGACCCGCGCAACTCCAACATCGTCATCGCGGGGACCAAGACCGGCGTCTTCTTCTCCTACGACGCCGGCGTCAACTGGACGGGCCCCTGCATCACCGACGCCTTCGTCACCCAGCGCCACGACGTGACGGGGATGGCGGTGTCGGACAACGGTGCCAGCACCGACCTGTACGCGGCCATCGGTACCCGCGGGTTCGCCACGCCGGTGCAGCCCGACCTGAACCAGAACGGCGCCAACAGCATCTACCACACGACGGTGCCCGCCAGCGGCTGCCCGGCGAGCTGGACGCTGCTCAGCACCGGGGCCAACGGCTGGCCCGCGGGCACGGGCGCCGGCGCCCCCTTCCCGGCCAACACGCTGGGCCGGGTCGAGCTGGCCATGGCGCCCAGCAACCACCAGGTGCTCTACGCCGAGGTGCAGGCCATCGCCACCGGCGGAGGCACGAGCCAGGGCGGTCTGCTGGGCGTGTGGCGCACCACGGACGGCGGGACGACCTGGAACAAGCAGTCCGGGCCGACGGGCCTCGGCGGCTGCGACGGCGACTCCGGCCAGAACTGGTACAACCAGGCGCTCGCCGTGGACCCCAACAACCCCGACGTCCTGTTCATGAGCACGATCGACATCTACAAGTCCCTCAACGGGGGCGTGAACTTCACCAACATCACCTGCGGATACGCGGGCGGGAACCCGAACTCGAACATCGTCCACGTGGACCAGCACGCCCTGGCCTTCGTCCCCGGCTCGTCCTCCGTGCTCATGTCGGGCAGCGACGGCGGCGCCTACGTCACCGACAACGCCACCTCCAGCAACCCCAGCTTCTCCCGCCTCAACGACACCCTCAGCACCATCGAGTTCTACTCGGGGGACATCACCGCGGGCTTCGCGACCTCGCCCACGCCGGGGATCAACGCGGGGGCGCAGGACAACGGGTCCTCGGTGTTCGTCTGGAGCGGCGACCCGGGCCCGGCCATGTGGCAGCTGCGCAAGGGCGGGGACGGGATGTTCGCGCGGATCGAGCCCAAGGCCGGCCTGCGCTGGTACCAGGAGAGCCAGAACGCCCTGGCTGTCAGCACCGCCGGGCCCTTCGGCAGCCAGCAGAACGCCACGGGCGGCTGGGGCGCCGACACCCTGAGCTTCATATTCCCGTACGAGATCGACCGCTACAACTGTCCCGCCGCGACCTGCAACCACATGATCGCGGGCAGCAACCGGGTCTGGGAGACGCTGACGGGCGCCGTTCCCAACGTCTGGACGGCCATCAGCCCCAACCTGTGCAAGGGGACGCTGGGACCGCGCTCGTTCATCAACCAGATGGCCTTCGCCCCGTCGGACACCACCGTGGCCCTCGTGGGCACGAACGACGGCAACGTCCAGTACGGCTTCGCCCTGAACAACAGCCCCTCGACCGCCGTCTGGGTGGACGTCACGGGCGGCAACACCGTTCTGCCGAACCGGCCCGTTCTCGACGTCACGATCCATCCCACCATCCCCACCACGGGCTTCGCGGCGGTGGGAGGGTTCGACCAGAACACGCCGGCCCAGCCGGGCCACGTCTTCGAGGTGGCCTGCACCGCGAGCTGCGCCTCGTTCGTCTGGACCAACAAGAGCGGCAACCTGCCCAACATCCCGGTGGACTCCATCATCGGCAACCCGCTCTTCCCGCAGCAGGTCTTCGCAGGCACGGACTGGGGCCTCTACTACACGGACGACATCACCCAGAACCCCCCGACCTGGTTCCGCTTCCAGGCGGGCCTGCCCAACACCATGATCTGGGACATGGCCATCGACCGGGACAACACGGCCCTGGCCCTGTTCACGAGGTCCCGGGGAGCGTACGCCTGGGTCCTGCCCGACGGGCCGGTGCCGGTGGAGTTGTTGGGCTTCGAGGTGAACTGAGTCACCTGCCCGGGGGGTAAAATAGAGCCCTGAGACCCCGGGTGCGTCGTCCTGCCTTGCTGGCGGCCGCGCTTTTCGGCCTGGGCCCCGCCATGGCGGGGGAGCGTCCGCCCCCCCTGCAGCCGGTTTTCCCCGCCGACCTGGACGTCGTCAACGTGACCGTCGCGGTACGGGATTCTGCCGGCCACCTGGTCCTGGACCTCGACGCGGACGATTTCGTGGTCCTCGAGGACGGCCGGCCGCAGTCCATCCAGCTCTTCGGCCGCGCCGTCGACCCCGGCCACGACGAGACCCTGGGCCTCGACCTGGGCCTGCTCATGGACACCAGCCAGAGCATGCTCCAGGAGCTGAAGCTGTCACAGGAGGCGGCTATCCGCTTCCTGCAGGCCATCCCGCGCGCGCGGGAGCTCATCACGATCTTCTTCGACCAGGACATCCGTCTCTCCCGCTACGACAGCGAGAACCAGCAGGGGCTGTTCGACCGGATCGCGCAGGCCAAGGGCGGGGGGAACACCGCCCTCTACGACGCCATTGCCGTCTACCTCTCCCGCGTGATGGGGGGCAGCGGCCGCAAGGTCCTGGTCGTCTTCACGGACGGGGAGGACTCGACCAGCGACCTCACCCTGACCGAGCTCCTGCGGCTCATCCGCTCCAGCGCGGTGACCATCTTCCCCATCGCCTTCAGCGGGGAGTTCGGGGCCGGCAGCAGCAACGCCATCCGCGCGCGCGGCTTCCTGAACGAGATCGCCGACCTCACCGGAGGGCAGGTCTTCCGGCCCGCCGCCTCCAGGGACCTGCCCGGCATCTACGAGAAGATCCTCCAGGAGCTCTCCGGCCAGTACGTCCTCGGCTTCATCTCCGAGAACCCGCGGAAGGACGGGAAATACCGGAAGCTGAAGGTGCAGGTGAAGCGGGAGGGACTGCGTGTCCGCCATCGCGAGGGGTACATCCCGGCGGACGCGGTGGGGGATTGATTTGGGCGCCCCGCCTATCCGGGTCCTCCTGGTCGACGACGACGACACCTTCCACCTGATCCTGAAGGACCTGCTCCCGCCCGCCCGTTACACGCTGGACCGGGTCGCGACCTACAACGGCGCGCTGGAGGCCATGGCGGCCGGCGGCCACGACGTCTACCTCGTGGACTACCGCCTGCCCGGGAAGAGCGGCCTGGACCTCGTGCGGGAGGCGTCGGCCCGCGGGTACAGCGCGCCCCTGCTCATCCTCAGTGGGGTGGGGGACCGCGAGGTGGACCTCGAGGCCATGAAGGCGGGGGCCGCCGACTACCTCGACAAGGGCCGCATCGACGAGGTCACGCTGGAGCGCGCGATCCGCCACGCCGTCGAGCGCCGCCAGGTGGCGGACGACCTGCGGCAGCTCAAGAAGGCGGTGGACACCCTGCAGATCGGGCTGACCATCACCGATGTGACGGGACGGATCGTGTACACCAATCCCGCCGAGGCCGAGATGCACGGCTTCACGGTGGAGGAGATGCTGCGCAGCGAGGGCCGGGCCCTGTCGCCGCGGGAGGACTGGCAGCCCCCCAGCGTGGACCGCCTGCGCGAGTTCCGCCGCTGGAAGCGCGAGCGCACGCGCCAGCGCAAGGACGGGACCATCTTCCCGGTGCAGCTGCTCTCGGACGTGGTGGTGGACGAGACGGGCCGGCCGGTGGGCATCATCACCCTCTGCGAGGACATCACCGAGCGCAAGGCGGCCGAGGAGGCGCTGCGCCGGAGCGAGGAGCGCTACGCCCTGGCCGTCCGCGGCACCAACGACGGCATCTGGGACTGGGACCTCCTCCGGGACCGGGTCCACTACTCCGTGCGCTGGAAGGCCATCCTGGGCCTCGAGGAGGCCGAGGTGGGGGAGGGACCCGAGGAGTGGCTCGGCCGCGTGCACGCCGACGACGTGGCCCGGGTGCGGGCGAAGCTGAAAGACCACAGCGAGGGGCGGATCCCGGTCTTCGAGGACGAGCACCGCATCCGGCACAAGGACGGGGTCTTCCGCTGGGTGCTCAGCCGCGGTTTCGCGGTGAGGGACGCCTCGGGCCGCGCGTATCGGATGGCGGGCGCGCAGACCGATGTCACCGACCGCCGGGCCTACGATCCCCTGACCGGTCTGCCCAACCGCGCGTTGTTACTGGAGAGGGTGGGACAGGCCGCGGCCAGGGCCCGGCGCCGCAGCGAGCACCGCTTCGCCCTCCTCTTCGTGGACCTCGACGGGTTCAAGGCCGTCAACGACACCCTCGGCCACCTGGCGGGCGACCAGGTGCTCATCTCGGTGGCGCGCCGGCTGGAAGCGTGCGTCCGGCCCGGCGACGTGGTGGCGCGGCTGGGCGGCGACGAGTACGCGGTGCTCCTGGAGAGGATCGACGAGCCCGGCGGGGCCACCGAGGTCGCGGGGCGGATCGTCGAGGAGCTGCGCCCTCCCTTCGCGGTGGGCGGGCGCGACGTCACGATCTCGGCCAGCGTCGGCATCGCCGTGAGCGTGACGGGCCGCGAGCCGGTCGAGGACCTGATCCGCGACGCCGACGCGGCCATGTACCGGGCCAAGGCCGCGGGCAAGGACCGCTACGAGGTGTTCGACGAGGACCTGCGCCTGCGGCTGGTGGCCCGCAACGAGCTGGAGGCCGCGCTGCGGTGGGCCGTGCTCCGCGGCGAGTTCCAGGTCCTGTTCCAGCCCATCGTGCGCCTGGCCACGGGGCGGCTGGCGGGCTTCGAGGCCCTGCTCCGCTGGAAGCGGCCGGAGGGGCTGTGGGGCCCGGAGGAGTTCCTGGCCGTGGTGGAGGAGACCGGCCTCATCCTCCCCATCGGGTCGGTGGTCCTGCGCGAGGCCTGCCGCCAGGCCCGCCGCTGGCAGCAGCTCTCGGCGGGCGGCCGGGTCCTGCCCGTGAGCGTCAACCTCTCGGACAAGCAGTTCCGCGACCCGGCCCTGCCCACGCGCATCGAGGCCATCCTGGCGGAGACGGGCCTCCCGGCGGAAGGCCTGCGCCTCGAGATCTCCGAGGCCGCGATCATCGAGAGCGCGGGCCAGGGGACGAGCGCCCTCGCCCGCCTGCGCGCGCGCGGGCTCAAGGTCTATATCGACGACTACGGCAGCGGGTATTCCTCGCTGCGTTACCTGCACGCCTTCCCCGTGGACGGGCTGAAGATCGACCGCTCCGTGATGGCCCGGCTGGACACGGGCAGCGAGCCCCTCGTGCGCGCGATCCTGGAAGCGGCCCGCGGCATCGGCCTGCCCGTGGTGGCGGAGGGCGTGGAGACGGACGCCCAGTGGTCGCGGATGAGGGGCCTGCAGTGCGAGCTGGCCCAGGGCTTCCGCTTCTCCCCGCCCGTGGACGCGGACACGGCCGCCTCGCTGCTCGCCGAGGGGGCTTGGCAGCGGCTCGGACGGGCGTAGGATGAGCCGTCTCTTCGCGGCGGCGCTCCTTGCGGTTTCCCCGGCCGTCCTGGCCGGGGACATGCGCCCGGTGACGGTCAACGGAGCACGGCTCGAGTACACGGTCTCCGGGAAGGGCGATCCCGTCCTGCTCATCCACGGCAGCGTCCTGGCCGACGCCTTCGCGCCGCTGGCCAGGGATCCCGCCCTCGGGAAGTACCGCCTGGTCCGCTACCACCGCCGCGGGTACGCGGGCAGCGGGCGCGCGCAGGGCCCCGTCAGCGTCGCGGAGCAGGCGGCGGACGCCCGCGCACTGCTGGAGCGGCTCGGCGTGAAGCGGGCGCACGTCGTCGGGCACTCGTACGGCGCGGTCATCGCCCTGCAGATGGCGATCGACGCCCCGGGCGTGGTTCGCTCACTGGCGCTGCTGGAGCCGCCGATGTTCGCGGCGGTCCCTAGCGGACCGGCCTACAGGGAGGGCCTGGGGCCCATCGTCCAGATGCACAAGGAAGGGAACAACGCGGCGGCCATCGACGCGTTCCTGACCCGGATCGCCGGGGAGGACAAGCCGGCCATCGAGCGCGCCCTCGGCCGCGGGGCGATCGATATGGCGGTGGCCGACGCGGATACGTTCTTCGAGGTGGAGCTGCCTTCCCTGCGGCAGTGGGCCTTCTCGCGCGACGTGGCGGGACGGATCCAGCAGCCCATCCTCACCGTCGTGGGGGCGAAGAGCGTGCCCGCCTTCAAGGAGGTCAACGTGCTCCTGAAGGAGTGGTACCCGCGCGCCGAGGAGCTGGTGGTGCCGGGCGCCGGGCACGTGCTGCAGATTGTGAACCCGTCGGCGGTGGCCCAGGGGCTGGCGCGGTTCTACGTCGGACAGCGAGGGACGAAGTAGCTTCGCGCTACTTGCGCGTCAGCTCGTCCAGCCGCCGCTCCAGCTCGCGCAAGCGGCGCTGCATCTCGGGGAGCTTGGCGAACACCGCGCTGGCCTTGAGCCACGTGCGGTTCTCGATGGCGGGATAACCGGAGACCACCGCGCCCGGATCCACCGAGCTGGGGATGCCGGTCTGGGCGGTGGCGGTGGCCCCGTCGCCCACCGTGATGTGGCCGGCCACCCCCACCTGGCCGGCCAGGATCACCTTGCTGCCGATCTTCGTGCTGCCCGCGATGCCCACCTGGCCCGCGATCACGGTGTCGGATCCGATCCGGACCGAGTGGCCGACCTGGACGAGGTTGTCGATCTTGGTTCCGCGGCCCACGCGGGTCTCTCCCATGGACGCCCGGTCGATGGCCACCAGCGCCCCGATCTCCACGTCGTCCTCGATCACCACGATGCCCACCTGCGGGATCTTCTCGTAGACGCCGTCGGAGCGGCGGGCGAAGCCGAACCCGTCGCCCCCGATGACGGCGCCGTTCTGCACGATGACGCGGTCACCGAGGCGGCAGCCCTCGCGGACCTGCACCGCGGAGTGGATCAGGCAGTCCTGGCCCACGGTCACGTCCGCGTAGAGGACCGCGTGGGGATGGATGGCGGTGCGCGCCCCGACCCGCGCGCGCGGGCCCACGACCGCCAGCGCGCCGACGTGGACGTCCTGGCCCAGGACCGCGGTGGGATGGACTTGAGCGGAGGGGTGCACGCCCGGCGCGGGGGGCGCGCAGGGATGCAGCAGGGAGGCGGCCCGCGCGTAGGCCAGGTAGGGCTCGGCCGAGAGCAGGCTGGGAAGGGGAGTGTCCACCTCGGGGGCCAGGATCACCGCCGAGGCCCGCGTGGTGGCCAGCCGGGGCAGGTAGCGGGAGCTGGCCAGGAACGTGAGGTCGCCGGGCCCGGATTCGTCGATTCCCGCCACCCGCCGGACCTCGACGTCGCCGTCCCCGCGGACGGCGCAGCCGAGGCTGGCGGCGAGGTCGCGGAGAATCATCGCGCCACGATACCTCCGGGCGGCGGGACAGCGGCGTGGGCAGAGCCCGCCGCCTGGCCCGCGTTGATCGAGCCGTTGATCTGGGCTCCCTCGCGGACGGCAAGGGTCTTCGCGTCCAGGATGCCTTCCGCGCGGCCCTTGTCCATCAGCACCAGGCTGCGGACGTTCAGCTCCCCCTTGTAGGCCCCGGCGATCTCGGCGGCGTCGGCCACCACCTTGGCCTCCACGCGCGAGCCCTCGCCCATGTATATCCGTCCCGACAGCGCGATCTCACCCTTGAACTTGCCGGCGATG
>DAINRN010000141.1:0-7887 GCA_036741815.1 Acidobacteriota bacterium | reverse complement strand
CCCCAGCATCACGGCCTCCACCCCCGCCTCCACCGCCTTGCGGAAGGGCAGGAGCTCGACCGCCTCGATCCGCTCTCGGTCCGCTTCCACCGTCGGCAGGCTCAAGTGGCTGTCCTCCGCGGTGTCGCCGTGGCCCGGGAAGTGCTTGGCCGTCGTCATGAGGCCGCCGCCGCGCGCGCCCTCCACGAAGGCCGCCGTCAGGCGGGCCACGAGCGCCGGGTCCTCGCCGTACGAGCGCACGTTGATCACGGGGTTGGCCGGGTTGTTGTTGACGTCCGCCACGGGCGCGAACGCCCAGTGCAGGCCCAGCGCGCGGCCCTCGCGCGCCGCCACCTCGCCCGCGAATCGCGCGGCCTCCTCCGACCGCGTGGCGCCCACCGCCATGGCGTAGGGCACGGGGACCACGCCGCGGCGGACGCGGAAGGCCATCCCACGCTCCATGTCGGCCGCCACCAGCAGCGGCACGCCCGCCATCGACTGCAGCTCGTTGAGCAGGCGCGGCAGGGAGTCCACCTCCGACTCGAAGACCACCACGCAGCCGACCTTCACGTCCCGGACCAGGTGCCGGAGCTTGCGCGCGTCCGCCGCGCGCGGGTTGCTGTAGAGCCCCATGGCCCGGACGGCGATCATCTGCGCCGCCTTTTCCTCGAGCGGCATGCGCCTCAGGGTCTCGCGCGACCAGCGGTAGGACGGCGCGGACGCGGGAGCCAGAGCCGGGGCAGCGAACCCCGGAGGGGGCATCGGCGTCGCCGACGCGGCGGGGAGCCAGGCGCGAAAACCGATGGCGAGAAGGACGAAGGTGCGGGGGGAGCAGGTCACCGGGGCGCGCGCCCGGCGGATCCCTCCCAGGCTCCGCCGGCGGCCGCGGGCACGAAGGCGTCGGTCCGCAGGCGCGCCAGCGCTTCGGGGTCGAGCGACTCGTGGGAGAACAAGACGACACCAGCGGCCCCGGACTCGCGGGCAATGAGGATCCGGTCCACGACGGCCGGCGCCGGCAGGCGGTAGGCGCCCACGCCGGCCCAGACCGTCTTGCCCGGCCCCACCCGCGCCTTCACCTGCGCAACCTGCTGCCGAAACAGGCCGGCGTCCGGCGTGTAGGCCATCGGGCAGAGAGCGTCGACCAGGCCGCCGGCCATCCACGCGGGCCAGTCCTGGAACCGCTCGTACACGGCCTGGCTCTCCTCCGGCACCACCGCCGCGGATACCACGATGCCCCTGCGCTCCGCGCGGGCGGCGCGGCTCAGCCGGTCGGTCAACGCGGTCAGGCGCTGCCGGAGATATTCCGACCACGCTTCCGGCTGGTTGGCGGGCGCCGCCATGAGCTCCGCGATCCGGAACACGCCGCCGCTCGAGCTGGGCACCCGGAATGCTGCGAGGGCGGCCTGGGAGTAGTCGTAGTCCACCCCGGGGTACCGGATGAAGTCGAGATGGAGGCCGTCCACGGAGTAGGTCTTGAGCAGCTCGCGCACCACCGCCTCGAGGTGCTCGGCGACGCCGGGCGCCGATGGCGACAGGTAATAGCCCTCGATGTCGCGGGCCCCGGCCCGGATCAGGTCGCGCCTGGCGTCCGGCCGCGCCGCGAGGACGGCCGCGGCCGATTCGCGCGGCACCATGAGCCATTCGGGGTGCAGCGTGGCGACGTGGCCGGGGGGCAGCGGCCCCGACAAGCCCGCCACCAGCAGGACGTTCAGCCACGGGTGGACCTGCAGACCGCGGCTGCGCGCCCGCTGGAGGAGGCGCGCCAGCGGGTCGAAGGACGGCGGCTGCTTTTCGAGCAGCAGGCTGCGCGGGACGATCCGGGACCGATAGAAGGCGTCTCCGCGGCCGCGGACCTGCACGAACAGGGCGTTGAAGCCGGCGTCCTTCGCGCGGTCCACCACCGCGTCGACGGTCTCGGGCGAAACGAGGGCGGTGCGGACGACCCAGAGCCCTCGCATCTCGGTGGCGGGTGCGGACGTTCTAGCGGGATCGGAAGCGGGAGCGACGCCGACGGCAGGAGGACCCGCGAAGGCAAGCAGGGCCAGGAGCGGCGTCATCAATCGCAGCGATGGTAACACGCACCGCTCGCTGGACCGGTCAGATCACTGCTCCAAGAAGGCGGTCAGAGCATCTGCTCCCCAAAGCGTGTGAAATTCCGTGAAATTCCGCTTGACGTCCCCGCGGCGACCGTGATACGACACGTCCAAGCAGTCAATTAAAGGCAGGCGGGCTAGGGGCTAAAAGGTCCTTTTGGAGGACATGCCGATGATCTCTCGGGAAAACGTGTGGGTCGCTGCCGTCGTCGTCCTTTTGCTGGTGGTGGCGGGCAGCGGCCCGGTGATGGCGCAGTCGAGCTGCCCGTTCACGGTCACGGGCTCGCTCGCGCCGGGAGACGCGACCAGCAATCCTCGACTCTTCCGCGATGAGCCCCCGAACGCGTGCGGCGTGGACCAACCCTGCGCCACCAGCGCGTGCGCCGCCTGCGCGCTCGACGTGTACACCCTGGCCACACCGCCCGGACCCAACCCAGCCTGTGTGCAGGTGACGGTCACGACACCCTGCGTGGGCACCCAGTTCACCCACGCCAGCGCGTGGCTCGGGGTCTTCGCTCCTCCGTTCGCGTGCAACGCGAACTTCCTCGGGGACATCGGCGCCAGTCCGGACCTGGGGGCCCCCAAGGCCTTCTCGTTCAACGTGCCGCCCGCCACGACGTTCAGCGTGGTCATCAACGAGGTGACCGCCGGAGGGGGCTGCCCGACCTACCAGATCGACGTGACCGGGTGCGACCAGACGCCCGTCGAGCTGATCGACCTCAGTATCCACAAGCCGTAACGTCCGCGCCGAAGTCACCCGAGCCGCAGCGCTCCGCGCCTCGGCTCGGGTGACGCGTGCCTACGCGACGGGCCGCACGTGCACGTCCTCGCCCTCGCGCACGCCCAGCTCCCCCACTGCGGCCCGCGGCAGGTGGATGTCGCGCTGGACGCCCGGACGGAACACCACTCCCATCGACACCGCCTTCCCCGCGGCGCTCCGGACCTCGACCCGGTGGACGCCGTCGGCGAAGCGGCGCAGCTTCTTCCACTCGGCCTCGATCTTCTCGTCGATCTCGGCGGCGTCCTTCCCGAACAGGCCCTGGGCCTGGACACGCAGCGACCGCTGCGGCTCGATCCGCTCCAGGAACCCGGCCTCCGCCATCTCGAACAAAACGCGGACCACGTCCTCGCGCGACACCTTCGAGGCCTCCGCCAGCTCGCGGACATCCCGCACGCCGTCGAGGACGAGCAGCACGCGCCAGGCCAGGCCGGTCAGGGGATAGACCGGCGCGTCGTCCGGCGGGCCCGCCGCCAACTGGAACACCACGCGGTCGGTGGGGACGAGCGTGTTCCTGCGGTGCAGCGCTTCCCCGACGCGCATCCCCTCCTGGATCAGCTCGTCGATGGTGCGCGTGACGTTGGGCGGCACCGCGCGGTCCTCGGGCACGAACGTGAGCTGGCCCTCCTTCCAACCGAAGAGGTCGAGGACCGCGTCGTCGCCGTGCAGCCGTCCGCTGGCCGCGTGGACGATCGAGCCGCGGTGGAAGCGGACCATGGCCTGGCGCCCCGGACCGGCCACGGTCAGGAGGCCCGTCTTGCGGCTCGTGGCGAAGAGCCGCACCACGTCCGCGAGGTTCATCTCGCCGATGGTACCGATGAGCGACATGGCGGGCGGCGCACCACTATACCGCGCCCGCGTCCCGAGCGCCGCCCGAGCGGTCGAACGGCGTCCGGAAACGATCGTGCTAACATAACGTTCCGTGGAACTCGTGGCGGCTCTTGGGCTAACGGGCGTGGTCCTCAGTCTTGTGTCCGGGCCCCTGGCGGCCGGCACGCCCGGCCCCGCAGAAGCCCTCGCCCGCCGCATCGAGCAGCGCCACCAGCGCGTGGCCGACCTTACCGCCCGCTTCGTCCAGACGTACCGCTCGGGCCTCCTGTCGCAGGAGCTGGTGGAGCGCGGCGTCGTCTCCCTCAAGCGGCCCGGGCGCATGCTCTGGGAGTACCGCGAGCCCGAGAAGAAGACCTTCGTGTCCGACGGCACGACGTTCTACTTCTACGTGCCCGCCGACCACCAGGTGATCGTGCGCGAGCAGGCCGGCCAGCGCGGCATCCCGGCGCTGCTGCTCTCGGGCCGCGAGGACCTGCTGCACGATTTCGACGCCAGCCTGGAGCCCCCGCCGGCGCCCAACGTGCAGCGCCTGCGCCTGACGCCGAAGAAGGCCGACCCCGAGGTGGAGCGCGTGTTCCTCGACGTGGACCAGGCGGACCGCATCCGCGCCGTCCGGGTGCGCGACGCGCAGGGCAACGAGAGCCGGTTCGAGTTCACGGACATCCGCGAGAACGTTGGCCTGTCGGACCGAATCTTCCATTTCGAAGTCCCGCCGGGCGTGGAGGTGGTGTCGGGATGAGCCGCGCGTGGGCGGCGGCCCTGGCCCTGGCCCTGGCCGGCTGCGCGTCGTCCTCGGCCTTCCGCGCGGGCCAGAAGGCCGAGCGCCGCGAGGAGTTCGACCGCGCGGTCCTCGAGTACGCCAAGGCCGTCCAGCAGTCGCCCGACAACCTGGAGTACAAGAGGAGCCTGGAGCGGGCGAGGCTGCGCTCCTCGCAGGAGCACGCCTTCGCCGCCCGTCGCCTGGCCAGCCGCGCCCTCTACAAGGAAGCGCTCGACGAGCTGCGGCTGGCCCTGGACCTGAACCCGGGGTCGGACACGCTCCGGGCCGAGACGCACGACCTCGAGCAGCGCCGGAACGCCGCCGCCACCGGCGAAACGATCCAGCAGGTGAAGGACCGCGTCCGCGAGGGCGCCCTCCCCGGCCTGATCCTGGGCCCGGGGGCCGACGAGCCGCTGGGCCTCACCTTCCGGAACGCCAGCCTGCGCGAGGCCTACCAGGCCCTGGGACGCATCGCGGGCGTGAACTTCATCTTCGACCCGCAGTTCCAGGACCAGACCATCACCATTGACCTCAAGGACGTGCCCTTCGAGGAGGCCCTGACCGCGCTGGCCAGCGTGGGGCGGACCTTCTACCGGGTCGCGGAATCCCACATCGTGAACGTCATCCCCGACACCCCGGCCAAGCGGCGGGACTACGAGCAGCAGGTAGTCAGGACCTTCTTCCTCTCCAACGCCGACCTGAAGGAGACGATCGACCTCCTGCGCGTGGTTCTCGGCGCGCGGCGCGTGGCGCCCTTGCCCGGGGCCAACGCCCTGACTATCAACGACACGCCGGACAAGGTGGCGGCCGCGGCGAGGATCGTCGACGTGGTGGACAAGCAGCGGTCCGAGGTCGTGGTGGAGGTCGAGATACTGGAAGTGAACCGCAGCCGCCTGAAGGACTACGGCATCGAGATCACCTCCGCGCTGCCGGGCGTGGAGGGCATAGTGGGGGCCATCTTCCCCAAGTCCACGGTCACGGAGACGACCACCGACGCCAACGGGAACACGATCACGACAGAGCGGCCCCTGACTCTCAACGACAACCCCTACTCGAAGTCGCAGCTCGTCATCACGGGCCTGCCCGGCGTCATCTACCGCCTGCTCAAGACCGACACCTCCACGCGGCTTCTGGCCAACCCGCAGCTGCGCACGAGCGACGGCGAGACCGCCCAGGCCCGCTTCGGGGACCAGATACCGGTCCCCATCACGACCTTCGCCCCCATCGCCACCGGCGGCATCTCCCAGCAGCCCATCACCTCCTTCGAGTACAAGGACGTGGGCGTGAACATCGACATCACGCCGCGCGTCCACCACGACGGCGACGTGACCCTGACCTTGAAGCTGGAGGTCTCGGCGTTGGGCCCGCCGTTCCAGAACCTGCCCACCTTCAACAGCCGGATGGTCAGCAGCGTGATCCGCCTGCGCGACGGCGAGACCAACATCCTGGCCGGCCTCATCAGCGACACCGAGCGCCAGACCATCACCACCATCCCGGGGCTGGGCAGCATCCCGGTGATCGGGCGGATCTTCTCGCGCAACCGGACCGAGGGCCAGGAGACCGACATCGTCATGACCCTGACCCCGCACATCGTGCGGCGCGCTTCGCTCACCGAGGAGGATCTGCGCTCGTTCCCGCTCGGCGGCGAGAGCTCGCCCCTGCTCTTCGAGATCCCCGGCATCCCGACCTCTCCCGCGGGGGCCCCCAGGGCCCCGGAGTCACCGCGCCCGGAGCCCATCCGCCCGCCCGTGCTGACGCCCATGCCCTCGCCCAGCCCCACCCCCGGTCCGTAGGCGGCACGGAAGTGGACCAGCTCCGGCGGATCGTCGCGCTGCTCAAGGACCCGCGGACGCCGAAGCTGCCGCGCCTGGCCCTGGCCCTGGCCGCCGCCTACCTGATCTGGCCGGCGGACCTGGTGCCGGACATCCTCATCCCGGTGGCGGGGTACCTGGACGACCTGACCTTCATCTGGCTGGCCGTGCGCTGGCTGCTGAAGAGCGGGAAAGGACACCTCATCGAGCAGACGGGCCCTCCGGCGAAGTGAATCGCGGCATGACCATGAGCCAGAGCGGCGAGCGGAGCGGGATTCACTCCCCCCGGGTCCGCGTAGCGGACCCGCTGAGCTAGCGGCGGCGAATTCACTTCGCCGCCGCGGAAGACGCGAGCGGGGGTTCAAGGGGGTGCGACGCAGCACCCCCTTGCTGGATGAAGCTCAGACCTTGACCGTGGCCCGGGCCTTCTCGATCTTGACCTTGCTGATCCGGTTCTTCTCGACGTCCACCACGGTCAGCCGGTAGTCCCCCACACCGACGACCTCGCCGCCCCGCGGGACGGACCCCAGCGAGTTCAGCATGAAGCCGGCCACCGTGTCGAACTCCTCGGAGGCGGGGATCGGGATGTGGTACGCCTCGCGCAGCTCCGCGGCGGGTGTGGTCCCTTCCACGACCAGCGATCCGTCCCGCAGCCGCTCCACGGGACGCTCCTCCCAGTCGTACTCGTCCTGGATCTCCCCCACGATCTCCTCGAGCAGGTCCTCCATGGTCACCAGGCCGGTGACCGAGCCGTGCTCGTCCACCACCATGGCCAGGTGGGTGCGCCGCTTCTGCAGCTCCTTGAGGAGCGCGCCCACCTTCTTCGTCTCGGGCACGAAGTGGACGGGCTGCAGGATCTTCCGCAGCACGAGGGGCTGCCGCCGCTCGATCTGCCGCAGGACGTCCTTGATGTAGACGACGCCGACGAAGTCGTCGGCGCTCCCCTCGTACACCGGGATGCGCGAGAACCCGCTCTCCACCACCAACCGCTCAGCGTCCTCGGGCGGCGTGTTCACGTCCAGGCCGAAGATCTTCGGACGCGGGACCATCACCTTCTTCACCGGCGTCTCGGAGAACTCGAAGACGCTGTGGATCAGGTCCATCTCGGTCTGGTCCAGGACGCCCTGCTCCCGGCCCTCTTTCACCAGGTGCTTGATCTCCTCCTCGGAGACGAACGTCCTACGGCCGGGGTCGCGGATGCCGAACACCAGCAGCACCGCGCGGGTGGACGCCTTGAGGAAGGCGATCAGCCAGCGTGAGACCTGCTCCATCAGGCGCACGGGCCCGCTGGCCAGCATGGCCGCGCCCGTGCTGTACCGCAGGGCGAGGGCCTTGGGCACCAGCTCGCCCAGCACCAGCTCGACGTAGACGATCCCGCCGCCCACGATGAGGGTGGCGACGACGGCAGGCGCCACCCAGTGGCCGAACGCCGAGCCGGCCACGAGGGGCTCGACATAGAGCTTGGCCAGATAACCGCCCAGGACGCCGGCCAGGGTGCCCATTAATGTGACGCCGATCTGCACCGTTGCCAGCAGCGTGTCCGGGTCGTCCTGCAGCTTTTTGACGCGGGCCGCGCGATGGTTGCCCTGGGCGATCAGGGCCTCGATCTCACCCCGCTTGGCCGAAAGGAGGGCG
>DAINRN010000140.1:368-7946 GCA_036741815.1 Acidobacteriota bacterium | reverse complement strand
CCCGTGATTTGAAGCTCGTTTCCGACAGTCACCGTCGCGGCCGCGCGAATGCCGTCTACGCCGAACGCGACGTTCAACTTCGACGCGAGCGTCGAAGCGGTATCCGTGTCGAGCAGCGTGATGGTGCTCGTCTTTCCGGAGAAGCTGTCGGTCACCTTCATGGTGTTCGCGATAGCCTCATTGCCGTAGGCGCCCACGAGCGCAGTGCCAATCGCGACGGGCGTCGTGGCGGCCTGTGTCACCGCGACGGCGTACGTGGCGCTCTTCGTGTGGACCATGCTGTTCGGCATCTTCTTCCACTTCGCCTTCACGTATTTCCTCAAACAGTCGATGATGATGGCCCAGCAGATGGAGTTCGGCGGCGGGCCCAAGCTCTCCATCAACGAGTGGATGATCCGCCCCGTCCTCCACAACATGGCGGTGGTGGCGCTCTTCGTGGCCCCCATGCTGACCATGCGGCTCTTCGCGGAGGAGAAGCGGCAGGGCACGATCGAGCTCCTCGCCACCTCTCCCATCACCGACCTGCAGATCGTGCTGGGGAAGTTCCTGGCCGCGGCGGGCCTCTACGCCCTCATGATCGTGACGGGCCTGGTGAACCTCGTCCCCATCTGGTACTACGCCTCGTCCGCGCCCGAGTGGAAGCCGGTCCTCACGGGGGCTTTGGCCCTGTGGCTGATCGGATCCTGCTTCATCGCCCTGGGCCTCTTCGTCTCCACGCTCACCCGCAACCAGATCGTGGCGGGCATCCTCACCTTCTGCCTCCTGCTCGGCATCTGGACCCTGGGCTGGGCGGACGAGCCCACCGCCGGCCCCGTGATGAAGGCGGTCGCGTACCTCGGCGTCACGAACCACATGGAGGACATGGTCAAGGGTGTGCTGGACCTCAAGGACGTGGTCTTCTACCTGAGCTTCATCGGCTTCGGCCTCTTCCTGGCCCAGCAGTCGGTGGAGAGCCAGCGGTGGAGGGCATAGTGAAGGGCTTCCGAGCCGTCGACTTCCTCGCCCCCCTCGGCTTCCTGGTCATCGTGGGGGCGGAGGCCTGGCAGCGCGCGGGCAAGGCGCTGCCCGGCAAGCCCGACTACTACCTCATCGCCGGGGCGGCCCTCATCCTCACGCACCTGCTCCTCCGCTTCGAGGACATCACGCGGCGGGTGGGCCGGCGGCAGATGAAGTACGGAGCGAACACCACGGTCCTGGTCCTCGTCGTGCTCGGGTCCCTCGGGCTCGTGAACTACCTCGTCGTCCGGCATACAATGCGGTGGGACCTGACCAAGAACGAGCGCTACAGCCTCTCGGACCAGACGAAGAAGATCCTGCAGGGCCTGAAGCAGGACGTGACGGTCTGGTACTTCCAGCGCTCCACGGCGCCGGACCTCGCGGCCGGGCAGGACCACCTGAAGACCTTCGAGGCCGCGTCGCCGCGGATCAAGGTGCAGTACGTCGACCCGCTGCAGAACCCCGCGCGGGCCCAGGAGTACGACGCGCGCGGGCCCTGGCCGGTCCTGGTCGTGGAGCGGGGGGCCAAGCGCGAGAAGCTCAGCAACGACTCCGAGCAGGACCTGACCAATGCCCTCATCAAGGTGACGCGGGACGCGCGCAAGACCGTGTGCTTCGCGGAGGGCGAGGGGGAGAGGGACATCGACGATACGGGCGACCGCGGGTTTTCCGCGGTCAAGGCCGCGCTCGGGAAGAGCCAGTACGAGACGCAGAAGGTGCTGCTCGTGCGCGAAGGCAAGGTTCCCGCCTCCTGCACGGTCATGGTGGTGGCCGGCCCCGAGAGGGACCTCCTGCCCCAGGTCGCGGACGCCGTGCGGGCGTACGTGAAGCAGGGCGGCAAAGCGCTCGTCCTGGCCGAGCCCGAGATGAAGATCCAGACGCCCAACCTCGACGCCCTGCTCAAGGAATGGAACCTCGTGGCCGGCCGCGACGTGGTGGTGGACGTCTCGGGGATGGGCCAGCTCTTCGGGACCGGGCCCATCACGCCCATCGTGGCCGAGTACCCGTACCACGAGATCACCAAGGACTTCCGGGTGATGACCGCCTTCCATACCGCGCGCAGCCTGGAGGCGGGGAAGGGGACCGTGGAAGGGGTCACCGCCCAGAACCTCCTCGAGACCTCGCCCGCCTCGTGGGCGGAGACGGACCTCACCTTGAAGGAGCCGATCGAGATGAACGACGGGAAGGACCGCAATGGTCCCGTGCCCCTGGGCGCGGTGGCCATCGTGCGCGCCGAGCCGGCGTCTCCCTCGCCGGCCCCGGGGACTCCCTCGCCGGCCCCGCCCTCTCCCGCCGCTTCCCCCGGTCCCGAGGGCGCGTCCGACGAGAAGAAGCCCGCGGAAGGCCGGGTCACGGCCATCGGCGACGCCGACTTCGCGAGCAACCAGCTCCTGGCCTTCCAGGGGAACCAGGACTTCCTGCTCAACGTCGTGGCCTGGCTGGCCCAGGACGCCGACCTCATCTCGATCCGGCCCAAGGAGCCGGACGACCAGCGGATGTACCTGACTCGGCAACAGCAGCAGAACGTCTCCTGGCTGGCCCTCGTCGTGCTGCCCGGGCTCTTCGTGGTCCTCGGCATCGCCTCCTGGTGGCGGCGGCGTTGAAGAAGACGCCGTTCTGGAAGACCTACGCTGCGCTGGCCGTGTGCGCCGGCCTCGGCGCCTACGTCTACTTCGTGGAGAGCAAGCGCGAGGACAAGCCGGAGAAGGCGAAGGAGAAGGTGTTCGCCCTCGACAAGTCGAAGGTGAAAGCGCTGGACCTCGCCCCCGCCGGAGCGCCCGCCGTGCACCTCGCCAAGGAAGGTGCGGAGTCGTGGCGCCTCACGGCGCCCCCGCCTGCCCTGGCCGCCGACAGCGGAGAGGCGGAGGCGCTCGTCTCAAGCGTGGAATCGCTGGAAGTGCAGGAGGTCGTGACCGAGAGCCCAGGCGCGCTCGCCCAGTACGGACTCGATCCCCCGAAGACCACGGTCAGCGTGCTCCTCGAGGGGGCGAGCGAGCCCCTGAAGCTGCTGCTGGGGGCGAAGACTCCCGACGGCGCCGCCCTCTATGCCAAGGTCCCGAGCCGCGCGCGTGTCTTCACCGTCCCCGCCTTCGTGGAGTCCTCCTTCGACAAGAAGCCGTTCGACCTGCGCGACCGCGACGTGCTGCACGTGAAGCGGGACGCCGTGAAGACCGTCGAGGTGCAGGGTCCGGAGGGGGCCTACGCGCTGGCCCGGGGCGACAAGGGCGACTGGGCCTTCACGCGCCCGCTCAAGACGCGGGCCGGCCGCTGGTCGGTGGACGGCCTGCTGGGCACGCTCGAGGGGCTGCGCATGGAGTCGGTGGCTGCCGAGGACGCGAAGGCCCTGAAGCCCTTCGGCCTCGACAAGCCGGCCCGCACGGTCACCCTGGGCCTGGGGGACGGCGGGGCCAGGACCCTGCAGATCGGCGGCAGCGCGGGCGAGAAGAAGTACCACGCGCGGGAGGCGGGCAGCCCGCTGGTGGCGGTGGTGCCGGGCGCCGTCGTGGACGACCTGGCCAAGGGCATGGCGGAGCTGCGCGCCAAGCGCCTGCTGGACGTCTCCGCCTACGAGGTGGACGGCTTCACGGTGGAGATGGAGGGCGGGCGGAAGCTCTACACGCGCTCCTCGGTGCGGGACAAGGACGGCGTCGACGTCTACAAGTGGAAGCGCGCCCAGCCGGACGGCAAGGACGTCGACACCAACAAGGTCCAGGACGCCCTCTTCCAGGTGGGGGCCGTCGAGGTGTCGGAGTTCGTGGACAAGCCGCAATCGCCGGACACATACGGCTGCGACAAGCCCGCCTTGAAGGCCACGCTCCGGCTCGGCCCGGGCAAGCCCGAGGACTGGTTCGAGGTGTGCCGCAAGGACGCGGCCGTCTACGCGCGGCGCGCGGGAGACGACGCGGTGCTGAAGGTGGACCCGAAGAAGGCCGAGGAGCTGCTCAAGGCCTTCAAGGAGATCTAGGGCGGAGGTCCTTCGGCCTCGAGGGAGCGCACGAAGCGGACGAGCTTCCAGCGGTCCTCGGCGCCGATCTGGCGGGCGAAGGCCGGCATCGCCATCTCGTCCTCCTTCTTCCGGCCGGTACCGATCTTCCAGAAGATCTCCCCGTCCGTCAGCCGCTGCTGCACGGCGGGATCGGTGAGGTCCCTCGCGTCCGCCCCCGCGGGCCCGTCGCCCTTGCCCTTCTGGCCGTGGCAGACCGTGCAGTGCCGCTGGAAGAGGGCCTGCCCCTTGCGCAGCGCCTCCGGCGTGTCGGGGATCGGGTTCGTCCTTGCCTTCTCGGAGGCGGGGGCCACCCAATCGTCGGCGCTTCCGGCGGCCGCGCCGCAGGCCACGAGAGCGGCCGCGACCAGCGCCCGCGCGCCCGGCGTCCTCACGGATGCGGGGAGGGGTGCGGCGACGGCTTCGGATGGTGCGGGGCCTTGGGCTCGGGCGAGGCCTTCGGGTGCTGCGGCGACGGCTTCGGCCGCGGGGCCGGGGCCTGAGCACCGCCCTCCTCGCGCGCCGCCTTGATCACCACGGCCTGCCGGGGGACGTCCGCGTGGGGCGGGCGGGCCGACGTGGGGACGGCCACGATCTTGTCCACCACGTCCATGCCCTCCACCACCTCGCCGAACACCGCGTAGCCCGCGTTGCGCATCCCGTAGTCCAGCGCGGTGTTGTCCCTGATGTTGATGAAGAACTGCGCGGTGGCGCTGTCGGGGTCGTTGGTGCGGGCCATGGCGAGGGTGCCCCGGCGGTTCTTCAGGCCGTTGTTGGCCTCGTTCTTTATGGGCGGCCGCGTGGGCTTCTGCTTCATTCCCTCGTCGAAGCCGCCTCCCTGGATCATGAAGTTCGGGATGACGCGGTGGAAGACGGTCCCGTCGTAGTGGCCGGACCGGACGTACTGCAGGAAGTTCTCGACCGAGACGGGGGCCTTGTCGCGGTCGAGGGCGACCTTGATCGGGCCGAATCTCGTATCCAGGACGACCAC
The DNA here is from genome assembly GCA_036741815.1 of Acidobacteriota bacterium. Lineage (GTDB taxonomy): Bacteria > Acidobacteriota > Vicinamibacteria > Fen-336 > Fen-336 > DAINRN01. Next base: position 2,976 of record DAINRN010000140.1, on the reverse strand, counting down.
GGGGCGCGCGGGAGCCGCCGGCGCGGGGCCGGGGGCGGGCGGGACGGGGGACTGCGCGAGCAGGACGAGGAGCGGGGCGGCGATCATGTCACCTCCAGCAGGGCGGAGCGGCGGTTGATTCATCCCGGCGGCGGGCCGTAGAATGCCGGCACTGCATGGTCCTCTTCAATTATTCCACCAAAGAGCTGACGGCAAAGGTCGTTTACTACGGCCCCGGCCTCTGCGGCAAGACCACCAACCTGCAGTGGATCCACGAGAAGCTGCCCATCAAGAACAAGGGCAAGATGCTCTCCCTGGCCACGGAGACGGACCGCACGCTCTTCTTCGACTTCCTGCCCATCGAGCTCGGGAGCATCCGCGGCATGAAGACGCGGATCCAGCTCTACACGGTGCCCGGGCAGGTGTTCTACAACGCCACCCGGCGCATGGTCCTGAAGGGGGCGGACTGCGTGGTCTTCGTGTGCGACAGCCAGGAGGCCATGCTGGACGCCAACCTCGAGAGCCTGGAGAACCTGCGCCACAACCTCGAGGCCAACGAGATCGACTCCGACGAGCTCCCGATGGTCCTCCAGTACAACAAGCGCGACCTGCCCAACGCGCTGCCCGTGGAGATCCTCAACGAAAAGCTGAACCCGCGCGGCCTTCCCTTCTACGAGGCGGTCGCGGTCAAGGGCCAGGGCGTGGAGGAGACGCTCAAGGGCGTGACCGCCACCGTGTTCCGCTCGCTGGCCTCCCGGTACGGCGGGGCCACCGGGTCGGCGGCCGCGCCGGAGCCCCCCGCTCCCGCTCCCCGGCCGTCGGCCCCCGCGGCGCCTCCCGTTCCGGCACCGAAGCCGGCGGCGGCGCCGCCGCCCGCGCCCACTCCCGCCCCGAAGGCGGCGCCCCCGCGCCCGGCTCCTGTTGCCGCCGCCGTCGCCGCTCCCCCGAGCATGAGCGGCGGCGCCGAGGAGCTTCTGGGATCGTTCGACGTCCCGGCGCCGGCGGCCGCCGAGAGCTTCCACGACTTCGGCCTCGAGGAGCTGCAGGCGGCGCCACCGGCCGAGCCGGAGATCGAGCTCGAGGAGCTCGGGCCGGAGTCTTTCGAGCCCCCGCACGGCGCGAAGGGGCGCGCGACGGCCGAGCCGGAGCTGAGCCTCGAGGCGATGGACGACGAGGAGATCGTCGGGGAGGACGAGATCGCGCCCGCGCCGTCCTACTCCGCGCTGGACGACGAGGGCCCCCGCCCGCCGAGCCGGGGCACGGTGTCCACGGCGCCGGTGGCCGTGGACCTGTCCGCCGCCTCCAGCACCACGGACATCGCCATCCCCGTGAACGTCAGGCTCACCGACGGCGACGCTCGCGTCCACCTCCAGATCCGTCTGACCCTGACCCTGAACCTGCGGCGGTAACCGCTGGCTCCTCCGTTTCCCGAGAAACCCCCGCCCGACACGTACGCCGACGCGGCCACGCCGAGGCCCGATAGCACCGCGGACACGGCCACTCCCCATCCGGCCGGACCGGGCGTGCGTTCGGCCCCCGCTTTCGCGTCCGGCGCGTCCGTGGCGGGCCGCTACGAGATCGTCCGCTTCATCGCCGCCGGCGGGATGGGCGAGGTGTACGAAGCCCTCGACCGGATGCTCGGCACCCACGTGGCCCTCAAGACCATCCGCCCCGAGCTGGTGGCGCGGCCCCAGATGCTGGAACGGTTCCGGCGCGAGATCCTGCTCGCGCGGCGGGTGACGCACCGCAACGTCTGCCGCATCTTCGACCTCGGCCACCAGCCGGCCGAGGTCGGGCCGGGCCTGACCTTCCTGACCATGGAGCTCCTGCGCGGGGAGACCCTGCGCGAGCGCCTGTCCCGCGGGCCGCTGGGGGCGGCGGAGGCCCTTCCGCTGGCCGCGCAGATGGCGGAGGCGCTCGGCGCCGCCCACGACGCGGGCGTCGTCCACCGCGACTTCAAGTCCGCCAACGTCATGCTGGTCCCGCCGGGCTCGACGGAGTCCGAGCCGCGCGCGGTGGTGACCGACTTCGGCCTGGCCTGGGCCGCCGGCGACGAGCTCTCCGCGATCACGCACCCGGATCACCTGATCGGCACGCCGGCCTACGTGGCGCCCGAGCAGGTCGAGGGACGCGAGGTCACGGGCGCCGCGGACATCTACGCCCTGGGCGTGGTGCTCTACGAGATGGTGACGGGCAGGCTGCCCTTCCAGGGCGATTCGCCCCTCTCCACGGTGCTCAAGCGTTTCCGGGAGGACCCGGCCTCCCCCAGGGACCACGTCCCGGGCCTCGGACCGCACTGGGAGGCGGTGATCCTCCGCTGTCTCGAGCGCGACCCGCGCGACCGTTTCGCGTCCGCGCGCGAGGTGATCCAGGCGCTGCGCGGGGAGGCGGTTGCGCCGCCCCCTCGCGGCGCGGCGCGGGCGTGGCGGCGCCGGCTCGTGCTGGCGGGAGCCGCGGCCGCCTTGGTGTTGATCGCGGCCGGCGCGTACCGCTGGGCGCGGCGCGCCATGCCCGCGGCCGCCGTTCCCGCCGAGGCGGGGCGCCAGCTCACGCCGACGCCCGCCCGGCCGGCGCGGCGCTCGGTGGCCGTGCTCGGGTTCAAGAACCTGTCCGGGCGCCGCGAGCAGGG
>DAINRN010000140.1:0-358 GCA_036741815.1 Acidobacteriota bacterium | reverse complement strand
GGGATGGCTCTCCACCGCGCTGGCCGAGATGCTGACCGCGGAGCTGGCCGCCGGCGAGCGATTGCGGACGGTGCCCGGCGAGAGCGTCTCGCGCATGAAGACCGACCTGGGCCTGGCGGACACCGAGAGCCTGGGCCCGGACACCCTCGGGCGCGTGCGCTCGCACACCGGGGCGGACGTGGTCCTGCTCGGCTCGTACCTGTCGCACGGCCCGCCGGGTGCGCAGCAGCTCCGCATCGACCTGCGGCTGCAGGACACGACCGACGGCGAGAGCGTGGCGGCCCTCACCGAGACGGGCTCGGAGGCCGAGCTGTTCGACCTCGTCTCGCGGGTCTGCCGGAGGCTGCGCGAGAGCTTG
>DAINRN010000139.1:6867-8026 GCA_036741815.1 Acidobacteriota bacterium | reverse complement strand
TCTTCGCCTCCGCCCTGAGCGTGCCCCTCACCTGGGGCCGCGGGAGCGGGCGCGCGCGCCGCGGGGGTCTGACCTTCGGCAGCTACGACCCTGTGCTCGCCATCATCCGCATCCACCCCGTGCTGGACCGGCGCGAGGTGCCCCTCTATTTCCTGGAGAGCGTCGTCTACCACGAGATGCTGCACCACCACCTGGGCGGGGTCCCGGACGCAGCCGGCCGCACCGTCTACCACTCCCGCGCCTTCCGCGAGGCGGAGGCCTGCTACCCGCAGCAGCGGGAGGCGCTGGCCTGGGAGAAGGTGAACCTCCCGCACCTGCTGCGGGCGAGCCAGGAGCTGGACAGGCAGCGCAAGGCGAGAGCGGCGGCGCGGCGCGCCTGATGGGCGGCGCCCGGCGCGGGCTGCCCCACCTCCGCGGGCTCCTTCCCTACCTCCGACGTCACCGCCGGCGACTGCTCGTCGGGCTGCTGTGCCTGCTGGCCACTACCGCCCTCTCCACGGCCTCGCCCTGGGTCCTGCGCTACGCGGTGGACGACCTGGCCGTGCGCGTCACGCGGTCCAAGCTCTACCTGTACTCCGCCCTCATCGTGGGCGTGGTGCTGCTGGAAGGCGCCTTCCGCTACCGGATGCGGATCGTCCTCATCGCCATCAGCCGCGAGATCGAGTACGAGCTGCGGGGCGACCTCTTCCGCCGCCTCACCCTGCTCGCCCCCCGCTTCTACCAGACCCACCGCGTCGGCGACATCATGAGCCGCGCCACCAACGACCTCTCCGCGGTGCGCATGGTGCTGGGGCCCGGCATCATGTACACGGCCAACACCGCCGCCACCTTCGTGGCCACCATCGTGCTGATGCTGCGCATCAGCCCTCCCCTCCTGGCCCTGGCCCTGGTGCCGCTGTTCTTCGTCTCCTTCCTGGCCCGCGTCATCGGCCGGCGCATCCACGACCGCTTCGAGTCCGTGCAGGCGCAGCTGTCGGAGATGAACGCGGTGGTGCAGGAGAACCTCTCCGGGGCGCGGGTGGTCCGCGCCTACGCCCAGGAGCCCCAGGAGATGGCGCGCTTCGAGGCGGCGAACCAGGAATACGTGCGCCGCAACCGTGCCCTCATCGGCCTGTTCGGCAGCCTGTACCCCGGCATCCAGCTCCTCATGGGCCTGGGG
>DAINRN010000139.1:2031-6857 GCA_036741815.1 Acidobacteriota bacterium | reverse complement strand
CAGGCCAGCCCCTGGGGACTTTGACATCGACCTCGCCGATTCGACACTGGCGTGGCGCACTGCACGGATCCAGCGGGCGCTCAAGAATGCCGCGTGGGAACTGTGGAGGAATCGCCTGGCCACCGTGGGGGCGGTGATGGTCCTGTGGCTGGGCGGCACCCTGGTGGTCAAGGGCACCATCACCCTCGGGGAGTTCGTGGCCTTCGGCGCCTACCTGGCCATGTTGCACTGGCCCATGATCGCGCTGGGCTGGGTGGTCAACATCTTCGAGCGCGGGGAAGCGTCCATGGGCCGGATCGACGAGATCCTGCGGGCGACGGCCGAGATCGGTGACGAGCAGGCGCGGCCCACGCCGCCGCTCCGGGGCGAGGTCGAGTTCCGCCACCTGACCTTCTCCTACGACGGGCGCCCCGTGCTCCACGACGTGAGCCTGGCCGTGCCCGCGGGCACCACCGTGGCCATCGTGGGCCCCACCGGGTCGGGCAAGAGCACGCTCGTGAGCCTCATCCCGCGCCTCTTCGAGGCGCCGCCCGGCACCGTGCTCGTGGACGGCCATGACGTGAGGACCATCCCCCTCCACGCCCTGCGCGGGGCGGTGGGCCTCGTTCCGCAGGAGACCTTCCTGTTCTCCGATACGGTCGGCGAGAACGTGGCCTTCGGCCTGCCCGCGGGCGGAGCGGAATCCGTTCGGCGGCGGGTGGAGGAGGCCGCGGGCGTGGCCCAGCTGGACAAGGACGTCCGCGACTTCAGCCACGGCTACGAGACGTTCGTCGGCGAGCGCGGGATCACGCTCTCCGGGGGACAGAAGCAGCGGGCGGCGCTGGCCCGCGCGCTGGCCATCGACCCGCGGATTCTCATCCTGGACGACGCCCTGGCCTCCGTCGACACCTACACCGAGGAGCAGATCCTGGCCGGCCTCAGGGGCGTGATGGCGGAGCGGACGACCTTCCTCGTCTCCCATCGCGTCTCCACCGTGAAGGAGGCCGACCTCATCGTGGTCCTCCGCGAGGGCCGCATCGTGGAGCGGGGCACCCACCAGGAGCTGGTGGCCCGGGGCGGCTTCTACGCGGAGCTGCATCGCCGGCAGCTGCTGGAAGAAGAGGTAGAGAAGACCGCGTGAGCGCGGCCGGCTTCCACGAGGAAGACGCCGTAGCCAAGAGCTACGACCGCACGCTCCTCCTGCGCCTGCTCACCTACCTGCGGCCCTACAAGCCGGCGGTGGCCCTCTCCTTCCTGCTCATCGTGATCATGGCCGGCCTGGACCTGGTGGGCCCCTACCTCACCAAGGTGGCCATCGACCGGCACATCCGCCAGGGCGACGCCTCCGGCCTGGCCGGGGTGGCCGCCCTCTACCTCCTCACCCTGCTGCTGGCCTTCGTGGTCCGCTTCGGGCAGGTGACGATCCTGCAGATGACGGGGCAGCGCGTGATGCTGGACATGCGCCGCTCCATCTACGGCCACCTGCAGGCGCTGCACGTGGGCTTCTTCGACCGGAACCCGGTCGGGAGGCTCATGACCCGCGTCACCACCGACGTGGACGCCGTGAACGAGCTCTTCACCTCCGGTGTGGTGACCGTCTTCGGCGACCTCTTCACGCTGCTCGGCATCATGGGCGTGATGCTCTTCATGAACTGGAAGCTGGCCCTGGTCACCTTCTCCGTGATCCCCTTCTTCTTCGCGGTCACGAACTGGTTCCGGCGCGGGTCACGGCAGTCGTTCCGCGAGGTGCGCAAGTGGATCGCCCGCATCAACGCGTTCCTCCAGGAGAACCTGACCGGCATGTCGGTGGTGCAGCTCTTCCGGCGCGAGGAGCGCAATGCCGAGTCCTTCGCGGCCGTCAACCGCGCCCACGCCGACGCCAACGTGAGGCAGATCTTCTATTACGCGGTCTTCTACCCCGCCATCGACGTGCTGGCCGCGGTGGCCGTGGCCCTCATCCTTATTTATGGTGGCGGGAGGGTCCTGACGGGCACCCTCACCCTGGGGGCGCTGGTGGCCTTCATCCAGTACTCGGAGCGCTTCTGGCGGCCGATCTCCGACCTCTCGGAGAAGTTCAACATCCTGCAGGCGGCCATGGCCGCCTCCGAGCGCATCTTCACCCTCCTGGACACGCCCGTGCGCGTGGTGGCGCCGGCGCGGCCCACCCCGCTCTCCGAGGTGAGGGGGCGGGTGGCGTTCGAGGGCGTGTGGTTCTCCTACGAGGAGCCACCGGAAGACCTCCCTTCAGCCGGAGCGGCGCGCGGAGGCGAATTCACTCCCGCGGAGCGCGCGGGGGGTCAGGGGGGTGCGACGCAGCACCCCGCCACAGCCGGAGCGGCGAGCGGAGCGGGATTCACTCCCGCGGAGCGCGCGGGGGGTCAGGGGGGTGCGACGCAGCACCCCGCCACAGCCGGAGCGGCGAGCGGAGCGGGATTCACTCCCGCGGAGCGCGCGGGGGGGCAGGGGGGTGCGACGCAGCACCCCCCTGCCCAAAGAAGATGGACGTTGAAGGACATCGACTTCGCGGTGGAGGCGGGGAAGAGCGTGGCGCTCGTGGGCGCGACCGGGGCCGGGAAGACGTCGGTCATCAGCCTGCTCACGCGGTTCTACGACGCCCAGAAGGGCCGGGTCACCCTGGACGGCGTGGACGTGCGCGAGCTGGACCCGGCGCGGCTGCGCTCGTCGCTGGCCCTCGTCCTCCAGGACGCCCACCTCTTCAGCGGCACCATCGCCTCCAACATCCGGCTGGGCTCGGACATCGACGAGGGACGGATCCGGGACGCGGCGCGCGCGGTGCGCGCGCACGCCTTCATCGAGGCCCTGCCCCGGGGATACGAGACCGAGGTGAAGGAGCGCGGCGCGACCCTGTCCATGGGCCAGCGCCAGCTCCTCTCCTTCGCGCGCGCTCTGGCCCACGACCCCAGGGTGCTGGTCCTCGACGAGGCCACCTCGTCGGTGGACACGGAGACCGAGGCCCTGATCCAGGAGGCCTTGAAGGTGCTGCTGCGGGGGCGCACGGCCATCGTGATCGCACACCGCCTCTCCACCATCCAGAACGTGGACGAGATCCTGGTCATGCACAAGGGACGGATCCGCGAGCGGGGCACGCACCAACAGCTGCTGGCGCAGCGGGGGCTGTACTGGCGTCTCTACCAGCTCCAGTACAAGGACCAGGAGGTCGCCGCCCCGGGCGAGTCGCCCGCCACGGTGACCGCCTAGCCGGCCACGCGCAGAGCGCCCTCTTCCACCCAGTGGGCGAGGAGGCGGCGGACCCGGTAGGAGTCCACCGGGACCTCGCTCTCGCACTGGCGGGGCGGCGTGCCCGAGAGCGCGGCCTTCCAGATCGTCTCCACCAGGGCCTCGTTCGTCTCGCCCTCGACGGGCGTGGGCACCGTTCCCGTGCCCTGAAGCCGCGCGTCGTCCGCGACCAGGGCCGTGGCCCTTCGCAGCTCGTCGTGACGGCGGAGGCCCTCGAGGATGAGGGGGACGATCTCCAGGGCGGGCTCCGGGGACGGCTGCGGCTTCGCGTCGCGGTGGGTGGAAAGGGCGAAGGTCCCGGGGAACGGCTTCTCGCAGAGCTGGTAGAACGCCTCCCTGCCGCGGAGCGCGCCGGTCTGACAGCTGCGCAGCCGGCCTCCCTCCAGGGCCAGGACGCTGGCGATCGTGCGGTCGGTGGTGAACAGGGTCAAGGAGCCCGTGGCCTTGTTGTCCGCGAGGTTCTGGAGGAGGTTGGGAAGACCGAACAGCTCGAGGTCACCCGAGAGGCTCGGCGCGGCCGCGGGCCGTCCGCCGGACGCCGCGCGCTGTGCGGCCAGGGCCTTGGTCGCGGCCTGGCCGAGTGGGTCCCCCTGACAGCGCGTGGCCAGTTCCGAGAGCAGGGCCTGCACGTCGGGCGACGGGGTGCCCGCCAGCGCCGCCACCAGCGGGCGGACGGCATCGTCTCCCTTCTTGATCACGATGCCCATCACGCTCTTGGGGAGGTCCGCCTTGAGCGTGGCCACGAGCTTGGCGGCGAGCGCCGGATGGGACCGCAGGTCGTGGCTGCCCATCTCCATGAGGCGCGTACGCGTGTCCCCGAGCTCCGGCTGCGTCTTGAGGCCGTGATCCAGGACCGCCAGCAGCGTTCCCCGGGTCCCCAGGGTCGCGAGGGAGGAGGTGACTCGGTCCAGGAGCGCCCACACCTCGGTGGAGTCGTAGGCGGCCGTGTCCGGATCGAAAGCCATGGCCTCGAAAGCGCGGAGGTACGCCACCAGCGCTACCTCAGACTTGTCATGGCTGATCCGGCCCAGGGCGAGGATCGCCTCCTTCAAGACGACCGCCGCCGCGCCGACCGGCGCGGCGCGCACCATGAGGTCGATCTCGTCCTCCACGGGGGCTTCGGGTGGACGGGGGAGCTGGCAAAGGAGATAGACGAGGTTTCTCTGGTAGTACGGGTCGGCCTCCTTCGCCCCGCCCGAAAGCGACGTCTCCAGGCTCTCCATCGTGGCCGCGCGGGCCGCCGGGCCGTGCACTTCGAGCAGGGCGAGGAGGAGGCGCCGGCGATCGCGGCGCTCCTCCTCCCGCAGGTCGTGCAGCAGCCCCTGCGGCGTCAGCCGCGCGTAGAAACTCATGACGCTGCGGAGGAGGGGATGGCGGTCCGGGCTCTCCGCGAACTTCCTCAAGCGGTCCGGGCTCAGTACCTCGTTGCTCGACTTCTGGACGGCGTCGGCCACCGGCTGGCCGATCTTCTTTTCCGCCACCAGCCGCGAGGCCACGCCGAACATCGTGGCCGCCCGCGTGAGGAGCCCCTCGTTGAACTGGTGGATCGCCGCCTGGACCAGCTCACGGAAACGCCGGGCGGCCTCCTC
>DAINRN010000139.1:464-2021 GCA_036741815.1 Acidobacteriota bacterium | reverse complement strand
GAGCGCGACGATCTTGTACATGGCCTCCGCCGGGCCCGTGGCCGGGGCCGCGCCCCCGGCGGGCACGGGTACAGACCAGCCCGGGAGGCTCTCGCCCAGGGCGCGGAAGAGCTGGTCCGTGTGGGCCGCGACCCCCGTCAGGCGCAGCTTGTCCAGGTACTGGTCCATCTCGGGCCCGCTGCTCGCGCTCTGGGCCGCTTCGGCCACTGCCTGGGAGAGGAGCTCCCGGCGCGCGTCGGGAGCGGCGGGGTCGACGGCGGCCGCAGCCGCCGGCCCCGCCGGGAGCGGGGTCCGCGCGAGGCGCTCGAGCAGCAGCGTGAAGCGGCGCATGCCGCGCGCGATCTCCGCGCTGACGGGCACGGCCGGGCCGGCGGGGGCGGAGGCGTCCGTGGCCAGCGGCGGCGGAGCGAGGCCGCCCACCTCGCCTCCCGGCTGGCGGTGCAGGATCTCCACGGGCGGCGGGGGACCGGCGGTCGATGCCCCCAGGTGGCCCAGGTTCGCGCGCAGGAGCTCGCGGTCCCCCTCTGGGCAGAACTCGAGAAGGAGGACCTTCAGCTTCTCGAGATAACCGTCCAGCGCCGCCTCCGGGACGAGACGGAAATCCCCCACCGCGTGGATCTTGCGCAGGGCGTGGAAGAGATAGTCGGAGATCGGCACCTGGGCCCCGGCTCCGTGGTACTGGGCCGAGATCCACACCTGGATCTCGGCGGCCGTGACCTCCGGGGGAAGGGCCACCAGCATGCCCAGCGAGTCCGCCACCATCAAGGGCGCGAGGCGGTCGGAGAGGTATTGCTGGAGCTCGTACAGCGCCTCTTTGATCTCGGGGCTGTTGGAGGGCGCGTTCATGCGAGCGTGCTCTGTTGTCCCACCGCCGCGGTGACCGCGGCGGCGCAGGTGATCCCTGCCGGGAGGGACGCGCGCGCCGGCCGGGAGATCTCCAGGATCACACTCTCCCCGTGCGAGGGCGGTGGCCGATCCTATCACGCACGGGCACGAGGCTCGCGACCTCGTCCGCGTCCAGGCGGCGCCACTCTCCGCCGGCCAGCGCCCCCAGCGCGAGGCCCCCGATGGCCACCCTGGTGAGCTCGAGGACCTCGTGGCCGACGGCTGCGCACATGCGCCGGATCTGGCGGTTCTTGCCCTCGCGCAGGACGATCTCCAGCCAGGTCCCCGTGCGCGAAGCGCCCAGGACGCGCACGCCCGCGGGACGGGTCGCAGCGCCGTCGAGCGTCACACCCTCGCGAAGGGCCAGGAGGACCGTCCGCTCGGGCACGCCCTCCACCAGGGCGTGGTACGTCTTGGCCACGCCGTGCTCGGGATCGCTGAGGCGCTGCCCGAGGCGGTGGTCGTTGGTGAGGATGAGCAGGCCGGAGCTGTCCCGGTCGAGCCGCCCCACGGGGAAGACCCAGCGGCCCACGCCGCCCAGCAGGTCGTAGACCGTGGCCCGCCCGCCCGGATCCCCGCGGGAGGTGATGAAGCCCACGGGCTTGTGCAGCGCGAGGACGACACGCTCCGTGTCGTCGCCCACCCGCGCTCCGTCGACGGTCACCCGGTCGC
>DAINRN010000139.1:0-454 GCA_036741815.1 Acidobacteriota bacterium | reverse complement strand
GCTCGAGCTTGCGCCAGGAGGTGAGGAAGCCCACCGTCGGGCGCAATCCCTTGAAGCGTTCATGGCCGAGAACGAACTCGTCCAGACCGAAGCGCAGAACGACCCAAAGGATTTTCAACAGCCGCAGCAGGCGCATCGGCGGATTCTAACCGCCGGCTCGCCGTCGATGTTACGAACCTAGCCGTGCGATGCGTTGAGCGACACGCTCCGTGTCGTCGCCCACCCGCGCTCCGTCGACGGTCACCCGGTCGCGCCGGGGATCGATCCTCCGCTGCGGCCCGCGCACCGCCCGGCCGTTCACCGCCACCCGGCCCGACTCGATCCAGCGGGCCGCCTCCTTGCGGGAGCAGACCCCGTACTTGGAGAGCGCGCGGGCGAGGGAGAGGGGCCCCGGGGTCCGGCCGGTGGCCGCGGGCCGCGGGAAAGCAACGGTGCCATGATCAGCTTCGAGTAC
>DAINRN010000138.1:0-8039 GCA_036741815.1 Acidobacteriota bacterium | reverse complement strand
CTCGACGGGGAACCCGAGGAGCAGCGAGACCCCGCGCCGCTCGAGGCCGAAGGCGTTGGCGCCGAAGGCGGAGATCCCGACGAGCGTCGACAGCATCAGGAAGCCGGTGTTCGGGGTCCCGCGCGAGCGCGCTTGCGACAGGAAGAGCAGGAACAGCAAAGGCCCCACCAGGCCCATGAGCATCGTCGCCTTGAGCGCGGGGTCGCGCCAGGTCATCCGCAGGTCCTTCTCGACCAGCGCGCCCAGCGCCCCCGGCAGCCGCATGCGCGCCGCCGCTCCCGGGCCGCCGCCGGCCTCCCCCAGGTCCACCTCTCCGCGGTAGATCCGGTGGATGAGGGTGGTCGCGGCCGCCACCGCGCACGCCACGGCCAGGCCCGCGGCGGCGGCGTTGCCGGCGAACGGCAGCCACTCGCCGCGGGCGGCGTGGACCGCGGCCCGCACGCCCCAGGCGAAGGGCGACAACGCGAAGAGCGGCGTGGCCACCACCGCGCGCCCCACCGCGCGCATCGCGGACGGCCCGGCGGAGAGCAGCAGGACGGGTCCCAGGCTCACGGCGAAGCCGAAGCCGAGGCCGAGGAAGAGGGCCAGGTCCCGGAACCGGCGCCGCCGCGCCAGGCCGTGGATGAGCAGGCCCGCCACCTGGGCCGCGGCCAGGATGAAGAGGAGGCCCAGGAAAACGGCGGCGATGGCGGCCGGTAGCCCGGGGCCAACGCCGGCCAGGGCGAGGGCGAGCGACAACAGGATGGGCAGGGCCGTAACGGTCATGGGCTGCGCGACGTTGGAGAGCAGGGAGGACACCGCCAGCGTGGCGGGCGGGATCGGGAAGTGGAGCAGCCGCGACACGTCGTGGGCCTCGCTGAAGGCCACGCCGGTCAGGAGCGGCGAGAGCACCCAGAACAGGCCCAGCCCCGTGGCCGCCGCCGAGAGCGCCGGCAGCAGCGTTTCCGGCGCCGCGCGCATGAGCCCGCGCACGCCGAAGAAGACCCCGAAGGACCCCGCGGCCGCGAACATCAGGAAGCCGGGGGCCATGAGGAGGAGGCCGACGGCCCTCTCCCGCGCGCGGGAGAGCGCCCGCACCTCCAGCTTGAAGCGCAGGAGGACGAGGGCGATCAGCCGATCCACGAGAGGTCCTCGCGCGTCACGTCGGCCGCCACCAGCTTGAGGAAGACGTCCTCGAGCGTCGCGTCACGCCCCACCTCGCGCTGGGCGCGGATCTCGTCGAGGGTGCCCTGGGCCACGATCCGGCCCCGGTCGATGACGGCCACCTCGTCGCAGAGCCGCTCCACCACGTCGAGCACGTGGGACGTGAAGAAGAGGGTCACGCCCTTCTGGGCCAGCCGGCGCAGCAGGTCCGTCACCACGCGGCCGGAAACGGGATCGATGCCGTTCAAGGGCTCGTCCAGGAAGAGCACCCGGGGGTTGTGGATGAGGGCCGCGGCCAGGGCGACCTTCTTCTTCATGCCGTGGGAATAGTCGACGATCAGCTTGGAGCGCTCGTCGGACAGGGACAGGAACTCGAGGAGCTCCGTGGTCCGCCGCTGCGTCTCCTCGCGGGAGAGCCCGTACATGCGCCCCGCGAAATGGAGGTACTCCTCGCCGCTGAGGCGCTCGTAGAGGGGAAGCTCCTCGGGCAGCACGCCGATGACCCGCTTGATGTCCAGCAGCCGGGTCCGGAGGTCCAGGCCCTCGATCGACGCCTCGCCCGCGGTCGGCCGCAAAAGCCCGGTGAGCATCTTGATGGTGGTGCTCTTCCCCGCCCCGTTCGGTCCCAGGAAGCCGAAGAACCGGCCCCGCGCGACGCGGAGCGAGACGTGGTCCACGGCGGGCTTGTCGCGGAAGACCTTGGTCAGCTCACGGACGACGATGGCGTCCCTGGGCGTGGGCGGCGGGCTGTCCATCGGCCAGAGCATGACCGCCTCCGGCCGTTGCGGTCAACGCTCTGCCCGCTCCCGGGCGGTCCCACGGGCGCGCGCGGCGTAAGATGGGAGCAAGGAAGGGAGTCACCCATGAGCCGCGTTCTCGCCCGAGCCCTCGTCCTGCTAGGCCTCGCCGGCGCGGCCTGCCGGCCCGGCACGCCCATCGTCAACACCGATCCGATCCGGACCACCACGCCGGGCACCATCGCCGGCTCGGTGCGCACGACGGCCGGCGACCCCCTGCCCGAGCGGCGCGTGGAGGCCGTGGACACCGCGACCGGCCAGCGGTACGGGGCCCAGACCGGGGTCACGGGCGGCTACTCGATCAAGGTCCCGCCCGCGCACTACCGACTGGAGGTCGAGCTGCGCGAGAAGGAGGCTATCGTCCGCAGGCCGGGGATCATCGACATCAACTCGAGCGACCTCGACCCCGACCAGGACATCGTCGTCGGCGCCGCGCCTTAGCCGACCGGCGCGAGCTGGCGGCCCAGCGTCTCGTCAGTGACCGAAGGACGGTTCCGGCCGCGGCGCGGGCCGCGGCCCCCCTTCATCCTCACCGTCGTCGCTTCTCCAGCCGACGCGGTCATCGGTTCCGAACGTCGCACAGTCACTGCGCGGTGCCGCCCAGCGGGTGGGCGCCCTTCGCCCGGTCCTCTCGTTCCTTCGCGCGCAGATTTCCGCGGAAGTCACGCGCCCACGTACGGTTGGCGATACCGCGGTCCTATAGACCTCGTCCGGCATCGCTCCTGCAAGGCTCGCTTCTGCTGCGAGGATGAAGGGCCTCTTCCCCCGCATCGTGACGCAGCGATCCGAAGGCGGACACGGGCGGATTGGCGCCGGAGTTCAGAAAGGGAGGGCAAATGAGGTTCAACATTGTCGGGCCACTCGTCCGGCCTGCGGTTCTCTTCGTTGCGCTCGCGGGGAACGCCCGGGCGGTCGAAGCACCCATCGCGGTCGACCTCGGCACGCTGGGCGGGACCTACAGCACCGCCTTGGCGGTGAACGCCAGCGGTCAGGCCGTGGGCTACAGCACCTTTACGCAGAGCAGTGATCAGCATGCGTTCTTGTGGACGCACTCCGGCGGGATGGTCGACCTCGGCACGCTGGGTGGAGCCATCAGCAATGCCCTTGCGGTGAACGACAGCGGCCAGGTCGTCGGCTACAGCTTTACTAGCGGCAATGCCGAGTCGCACGCGTTCTTGTGGACGCAGTCGGGCGGGATGGTCGACCTCGGCACGCTCGGCGGCACCCGGAGCGAAGCCGTAGCGGTAAATGCCAGCGGGCAGGTCGTCGGCTTCAGCTCTCCCACGGACCATTTCCCATGGCATGCGTTTTCGTGGACGAAGTCAGGCGGAATGATCGACCTCGGAACACTCGGTGGCACATTCAGCGCCGCCCTGGCAGTGAACGACATTGGCCAGGTCGTGGGCTATAGCGGTACCGCGGGCGATGCGGAGACGCATGCTTTCTCATGGACGCAGTCGGGTGGAATGATGGACCTTGGCACGCTTGGCAGTTCCGTCAGTATCGCTCGCGCGGTGAGCGCCGGCGGCCAAGTCGTCGGCGACAGCTTTACCGCCGGCTTTGCCGAGCTGCATCCATTCGCGTGGACGCAGTCGGGGGGGATGATCGACCTCGGTACCCTGGGAGGCAACGTCAGCTCCGCCCAAGCGGTGAACGCTAACGACCAGGTAGTTGGGTACAGCCATACCCTGGGTGGCAACGCGCAGCATCCGTTCTCGTGGACGCAGTCGGGCGGAATGCTCGACGTCGGCACGTTGGGCGGCCCCTTTGGAATCGCCGTCGCCGTGAATGAGCGTGGCCATGTCGTCGGCTCTAGCAGCACTCCAGAGATCAGCAATTCGCACGCCTTCTCGTGGACGGAGTCCGGCGGGATGATCGACCTCGGCACGCTGGGCGGCTCCTTCAGTTTCGCTCGGGCAATAAACGCCAGTGGCCAGATCGTCGGCGACAGCACAACCCCGGGCGAAGCCGAGACGCATGCCGTGCTGTGGCAGCGTGACTCATTCTTTCTGCACGGCAGCGGTGGCACAGGCAACCCTCCCGTCCTTTTCCTGGACACGAACGCGCCGACGGGGAGCACGCCAAAGTACAAGGACTCGCCGCCCGTTAGCCTGGGCGGCGGAAATCCCTGGAAAGCAGTTGGCACTTGGAACACCGCACCGGACCTGACGGCTGGGCTCCTCAGCAACGTCGGCGACGTGGATGTCTGGCTGGGGCTCAAGAACAGCGACGACCAGGGCACGAACTTCGACCTTCGCATCGAGGTGCGGAAGAACGCGACCGAGCTGGTGGCGGCGGGCGAGGTCTACTGCATCAACGGTGTGACGAAGAATCCCGCCAAAGCCAAAGGGGTTGCCGTGCCGCCCGATCCCAGCACACCCGTGCCATTCGACGGAAGTGCCGACGTGCTGTCCCTCAAGGTCCTGACCCGGATCGGAACGGGCGCCTCGTGTGCCGGGCACAGCAATGCCACCGGGCTTCGCGTGTACTTCGACGCCGTCGACCGGAACGCGATGATCGAGGCCGTCGTGTTCGATCCGGCGGCTCCGTGATCACGGCATCGCGCGAGGCACTGATGCGTGTTCCATGCTACTGCCGATCGTTGCTACTCCTCGCGGTGCTCCTACCCGCGTGCGGTCTAGACCGTCTTCGGGATGAACTTGCGAATCCCTGCGGACCCGATGGCTGTCAGACGACCGTGATCTGTTCGGAGGTGGCGGCGTCGAATCCGCTGTTGTTTTGGAGGCTGAGTGGCTTCACCGAGCGGGACATCCTCAATCCCGACGTACGGGACCAACCGCAGCTGACCGCGATAATGCACCCGGGAGATGTCAAGGTCCTCACCGTGCGCGCCTATGGGGGAACCGAGGACTGCAGTGGAAAGGCAACGTCGGTCGAATGGTCCGTCTCGAATCCCGAGGTCGCGCGGCTGGACGTTGGACAGGCCCCGCGGACCGGCTCACTGGTTGCTCTCCAGCCGGGAGACACCGGTGTCAGCGCCCTGCTGACATTCCAGGACGGGACACCGCCAATGCGAGTCCTCCCCTGGTCCTTCACGAACGTCGGCAGCGGGGACGTAACCGTGGTGAGGGTGTTGCCCTGATTTCTCAGCGGTTCTTCACGCCCGTCTTCGTCGAGGAGGCCTGCTCGTAGTACTCCCGGGTCTTCTCGCGGCGCTCGACCTTCCCCACCGCCTGCTCCAGGGCCTTCGTCTCCTCGATGCAGGCCTCGCCGCGCAGACCGTGGGTCTTGATCCTCACGGTGCCGTCTGCCCCGATCACGACCTCGATCTCGGCCTTCTCCGCCATCTCATCTCCAACGCTGGGCCACCAGCCGGATGCTGCCGTCCTTCTGCTTCTCCTCCTTGCCGATCTGGTAGCCCTTGCGCTTCAGCTCGGTGAGAACCTTCGAGTACGCGTAGCGTTGCATGACGCGGTGGGCCAGGGCCGAGCCCTTCTCGCCGTGCGCGATGAAGGTGGCCTCGCCCGTGCGCGCGTCCACGCGCACGCCGGTCTTCGTGCCCTGCTCGTCGGTGACGACCAGGTCGACCGCGTGCTTCCCTTCGTCGGTCTGGAACGTCTTCGTGCGCGCGCACTCCAGGCCAGCCTCGGCGATGGCCTCCAGGAGCCCGGCCATGCCGGAGACGATGATCTTCATCTCGATGATCTGGGACATGGCTATCGCGCCGGCGGGTTCCACGGCCCGCCCCGCAGCCAGCGCATCAGGTTGCGGGGGCTGAAGAGGAAGCCGACCACCAGGGCCAGGAGATAGCCGAGCATGCGGGCGTCGACGCTGCCGCCAAAGAAGACCAGGTACAACGGGACCACGCCCACCGCGATCAGCACTGCAAGCCTTATCCGGGGGTCGCGGATCCGCCGCGCCAGCCGCACGCCCGGCGCCGGCTGGTTCTCGCGCTCCTGCCCCCAGGTCTGGAGCTCGAAGGTGTGACTGAGGCGGAGGGCCTGGCGCGCCTCCTCCTCCGCCGCCTGCCTCGAGGCCTCCAGCGCCCGCACATGCTGCTGCAGCTCGGCCGTGTCGGCCGTCTGCTGCCGCCAGAGGGACTCGTTGTAGGCGCGCTGGGCGGCGTTGGTGAGGGTCGCCTCGCAGAACGAGCACTTCGTGGCCGTGAGGTGGTTGTCGGTCCGGCACTGCCGGCAGCGGATGAAGGGCTGGCCGCCGTCGTCCTCCAGGACGGCGATCGGCCTCTCCTCGGGCACCGGCTCCGCCGCGAACCGGCCCATCTCGGCGCCGCTCCCGCTCGGACCGGCCGGGGCCTCCGCCGCGTGGACGGCCGGACCTGCGTGCTCGAACCGCTCGCGCGCCGCGGGCGCGGGACCGGCCTCCTCCCGCGGCCGGCGCGGCCTCTCCAGCCTGAGGAACCGTTCCAGGCGGCCCATGCTCAGCCGAAGCGCGAGGCCAGGGGCGCCGAAGGCGATCCGGCCGGCGGCAGGGAGGCGGGCCGCGTGCGCGTGCGGGCCCACGCGCGCAGGCGGTCGATGTCCTCCTTCATCGTGGTGGCCAGGGGCACAGTCTCCGTGATGGCATCGCGCACGTGCGCCTGGCCCAGCTCCACCTTGCCCGCGAAGGCGTGGTAGA
This sequence comes from Acidobacteriota bacterium, assembly GCA_036741815.1. Classification (GTDB taxonomy): domain Bacteria; phylum Acidobacteriota; class Vicinamibacteria; order Fen-336; family Fen-336; genus DAINRN01. The sequence continues at coordinate 1,503 of DAINRN010000138.1, read as the reverse complement.
GCCCGGCCACCACCGCCTGCTCGATCTCCGCGCCGCTGAACGCCTCCGCCTTCCGCGCCAGCGACTCCAGGTCGAACGCCTGGGGCTGGCGGCCGCGCCGCTGGAGGTGGATGCGGAAGATGTCCCGGCGCTCCGGCGCCCCCGGCAGGTCCACGAAGAAGATCTCGTCGAAGCGGCCCTTGCGGATCAGCTCGGGCGGCAGCCCGTCGATCCGGTTGGCGGTGGCCACCACGAACACCGGCCCCTTCTTCTCCTGCAGCCAGGTGAGGAGGGCCCCGAAGATGCGCGCGGTGACGCCGCTGTCGGTCATGCCCGAGGACCCGATCCCGGACAGGCCCTTCTCGATCTCGTCGATCCACAGGACCACGGGGGCCACGCTCTCCGCCACGCGTATGGCGCGGCGCAGGTTCTCCTCGGAGGATCCCACGAGCCCGGAGAAGATGCGGCCGATGTCCAGGCGCAGCAGAGGCAGGCGCCACTGGGCGGCCACGGCCTTGGCGGTGAGGCTCTTGCCGCATCCCTGCACGCCCAGCAGCAGCAGCCCCTTGGGCTCCGGCAGGCCGAACTGGCGCGCGGCCTCGCCGAAGGCGCTGGTGCGGCTGGTCAGCCAGTGCTTCAGGTTGTCGAGGCCGCCCACCCCCGCCAGGCTCTCCTCGGCCGGGTAGTACTCGAGCAGGCCGCTCTTGCGGATGACCTGCCGCTTCTCCTCGAGGATGAGCTGGATGTCGTCCACGTCGAGCTTGTTGTCGGTGGCCACCGCCTTCGCGAAGGCGTTCTCCGCTTCCGACAGCGTGAGGCCCAGGGCGGCCTTGATGAGCTGCTCGCCCTGGCCGCGGTCGAGCTGCACGGCCACCCGCTTGTTGGCGCGCAAGGTGGTGACGATCTCGCGCAGGAGCTGTCCCAGCTCGTGGAACGTGGGCAGCGGGACGTCCAGCACGGACACGTCCTTCTCCAGCTCCACGGGGATGTTCAGCACCGGGGAGAGCAGGATGACCGTCGTGTAGGTCGTCTTGAGCTGCTGGGCGAGCTCGCGCAGCGAGCGCACGATGACGGGATCGTTGAGGAAGGGGTGGAAGTCCTTCAACACCACGAGCGACGGATCGGGAAGGGCCAGGATGGCGCGCAGGGCGTCGCCCGGGTCCTTGGTGGAGTCCGTGGGCGCGGCCCAGCGCGAGCCGACCATCTTCCGCAGGCCGCCGGTGATCGACCACGAGCAGAGGGTCTTGCCGTGGCCCTTGGCCAGCTCCTCCAGGATGGCGTCCAGCCGCTGCTCCTCCCACGACACCAGGTAGAGGAGCGAGTAGCGGGCGCGGATCAGGGTGTCGAGCTCGCGGACGAAACGGGGGGGCTCGGGCTCGGCGGGCGCCGCGGAAGGAGTCTCGGTCGACACGGCGCGCGTAGGATAGCATCCCGACATGGCCCCCGGGGCGATGCTACGGGTGGGGGCTCGCGTGCCGTTGACGCGGGTCGAGCCCTGGCAGTTCGATCGCGACGGCGCGCGCC